>DASQFM010000210.1:0-2588 GCA_035633135.1 Candidatus Eiseniibacteriota bacterium | reverse complement strand
GAAGGTCTGGTCCTCCACCTCGAACAGGAACATGTTGTCGTCGTAGTGGCCCCAGTGGCCCGACTGCTCCCACAGCTTCTTGTGGACCAGGATCGGTGTGCTCACCTCCTGGTAGCCCCGCCGGTCCTGCAGCTGGCGCATCGCGGCCTCGAGGGTTCGCCAGATGCGCTGGCCCTTGGGATGCCAGAACGCGGACCCCGGGCTGACGTCGTGGAAGCTGAACAGGTCGAGCTGGACGCCCAGCCGGCGATGGTCGCGCTTCCTGGCTTCCTCGCGCCGCCAGAGGTAGCGATCGAGCTCCTCCTGGCTGGCCCAGACCGTGCCGTAGATCCGCTGCAGCATCGGCCGCTTTTCGTCGCCCCGCCAGTACGCGCCGGCCACGGACAGCAGCTGGAACGGGCCGATTCGACCCGTCGAGGCGACGTGCGGCCCCTTGCACAGGTCGCTGAACGAGCCATGCTCGTAGAACGAGATCGTCGGCAGCTCCTCGCCGGACGCGGCGGCCCCGGCCACGAGGTCATCGAGGATCTCGAGCTTGTAGATCTGTGCCTTGCCCTCCTCCACGGCCCGGGCGTCGTCGAAGGGCACCTCCCGGCGTTCGAAGCGGTGGTCGGCGGCGATGCTCTCGCGCATCCGCTCTTCGATCGCCGCGAGATCGTCGGGCGTGAGCGGCCGCGGCAGGTCGAAGTCGTAGTAGAAGCCGTCGGCAATAGCGGGGCCGATGCCCAGCTTCGCGGTCGGAAAGAGGTCCAGGACGGATTCGGCCATCACGTGGGCCGTCGAGTGACGCATCGCGTCGATCTCGTCGTGGGCGCCGGCATCGAGCAGCTCGTCGACCGAGCCGCGCTCCGGCGCGACGAGGAGCTCCTCGTCCTGGTGTTCGGCTTCGTCTGCCATCGCCATGCCTCCCGAGAATCAAACGACCCCTCGTCCGACAGGACGAGAGGTCGAGACCTCTCGCGGTTCCACCCGCCTTCGCCGGTGCCGCTGTCCTGTGGCTGATGTCTGTGGTTGCATCAGGGCGGCCCGTGCGCGCTCGTGCCGCGGTAACGGGCGGACCCGGGCCGGTTCACCGGCCGCTCACGGGTGGTGCCGTCGTTCGTTCGATCGCCGGGCTTCCAGCCGTGGCCCGGCTCTCTGGAGATCGATTTCGACGCGCGGCGTGTCCCGATCGAAGCGCTGCGGCGAGTGTAGCCGACTCGGTCGAGTCGACCGCGAACCTTGACGCGAGCGCGCGTCGATGCCCACGATGCGGCGATGCCAGGACAGCTGAAGGTGGTACGGCGCTCAGCGCGTCGCCTGGGCGCTGCCCTCGGTACCGCCGCGGTCGCGGTGTTGCTGGTTGGCTGCACCGGCAGCGGCCCCGGCACGACCGGCGGGCCCGGCTCGAGCTCGTCCGGTTCGATCGCACCCATCGAGTCTCGGGCCCCAGGCTCGGGACGGCCCGTCGTCATCGACACCGACATGGCGCCCGACGATTGGGTGGCGATTCTCTTCCTCCTCGGCCGGCCCGACATCGACGTCGCGGCCATCACCGTGACGGGCGCGGGCGAGAGCCACTGCGGCCCGGGCGTCGCGCATGCCCGCGGCCTGGTCGCGCTTGCCGGCCGCCCCGAGATTCCGGTGGCCTGCGGTCGCGAGACGCCGCTTGCGGGCAGCCACGGATTTCCGGCGGAATGGCGCGCCGGTGCCGATGGGCTGCTCGGGCTGACGCTTCCCGAAAATCCGAACGAGGTCACGGCCGGCTCTGCCATCGATCTCCTCGGGGCCACGATCCGCGCGTCGACCGCAAAGGTCACGATCCTCACGCTCGGGCCGCTCACCAACGTCGCCGAGCTCGTGCGCGACGCGCCGGAGCTCAGGCCCCGCATCGAGGCGGTGTTCGTCATGGGTGGGGCCGTCGACGTCGCCGGCAACGTCTACCTGCCCGAGCTGCCTCCCCAGCCGGTCGCCGAGTGGAACATCTATATCGATCCGAGCGCAGCGAACCTCGTGCTCGCGTCGGGCGTCCCGGTCACACTCGTGGCCCTCGACGCGACGAACGACGTTCCGGTCAGCGCCGCATTCGCCAAGCGCTTTGCCGACGCGGCCACGACGGCGAGCGCTCATTTCGTGAGCGACATCCTCGGCAAGCTCGGCGACTCGATCGCCCGAGGGGACTATTTCTTCTGGGATCCCTTCGCGGCTGCCGTTTTGGCCGACGAGGGCGTAGCGTCATTCGCGAACCGATCCCTCGGGGTCACGACCGACGATGGCCCGGACAGCGGGCGCATCGTCACGGTGCCGGGCAATCCCGAGGCCCGCTACGCCGTTTCTGGTGACCCGAGCCGGTTCGAGGACCTGTTCCTTCAGGCCCTCAATGGAGGCGGTGGCTGACCCCGTCCGGATCCGACCGGTTCAGGGCTTACCAGTCGAGCAGGACGCAGGTCTCGTCGCCGAGGGTCCAGGCGCGATGGCCGGGCAGGATGAAGAGATAGTCGCCAGGGCTGCCGATCACCTCGACGCCGTCGTCGGTCAGGTAGCGGATGCGGCCCTCGAGGACATATTCCCGGTGGGTCATCGGGCAGCTGGTCGCGCCCTCGGCGTAG
>DASQFM010000209.1:0-2548 GCA_035633135.1 Candidatus Eiseniibacteriota bacterium | reverse complement strand
CCATCAGCGACGCCTGGGCGGTGTCGTTGCGGGCGACCATCAGGAGGCCGCTCGTGTCGCGGTCGAGCCGGTGGACGATGCCCGGCCGCCGGACGCCGGCGATCCCGCCGAAGGCCTCCGGGCCGTTGCGGCCGAGGAGCGCGTTGACGAGGGTGCCCGCCGCATGGCCGGCCGAGGGGTGGACCACCAGCCCGGCCGGCTTGTCGACGATCAGCAGGTCGTCATCCTCGTACACGACCGTTACCGCGATCCCCGGCTCCGGCTGCGGCCGGGCGTCCTCGGGTGGCGGCACCTCGAGCCGCAGGCGAGTCCCGGGCTCGACCACGGTGTTGGCCTTCACGGCCTGGGCAGCCTCTGCCGCCGGACCCTGGGCAGTCAGGTGCCCCTGGCTGATCAGGCGCTGGACGTAGCTCCGCGACAGCCCGGTCAGGTCGGCGACCACGCGATCGGCGCGGGCCCGCCGGGCATCGCCGGGGACGGTCACCGTCCGCACGTCCAAGGCGTCGACCACCCGAGCGTCGACCACTGGGGCTTCAGCTTTGCTCATCTGGCTTCCCCTGTGCGTGCGCGACGGCGGCGACGCCGGGATCGGGCGCCGGACCCGGCTCGGAACCTGAGGTGGGCTCGGGGGTTGCGCCCCGCCAAGGGCCCGGTTCCGCTACCGGCCCTCCGAGCGACGGCCGAATCGACAGCGCCAGGAGCAGCACGATCGCGAGGCTGATCGAGGCATCGGCGACGTTGAAGGTGTACCACCGCAGGCCACCGATCCCGGCGTCCACGAAGTCGATCACGTAGCCGTAGCGCAACCGGTCGAAAAGGTTGCCGATCGCGCCACCCAGGAGGAAGGCGAGGGCGAGCGTCAGGAATGGGCTCCGGCCCGACCGCCCGTGATAGGCCACGATCAGGGCGATGACGCCGAGTGAGACCACGGCGAACGGCAGGGCCTGGCCACGCAGCAGTCCGAAGATGCCGCCGTTGTTCTGCGCATGGACGAGCCGGATCCAGTCGCCGAGGACGGGCGTGGCCTCACCCGGCGCGAGGATCGAGCGGATCCACGCCTTCGTCAGCTGGTCGGCGACGACGACGGCTGCGGCGATCGAGAAGAACGGCAGCCACAACGGTCGTGCGCCGCCAGGGCGGCTCATCGAGGCGTCGCGGCCCTGACGCGACGGATCGCGATCGTCGCCGGACCGGCCTCGAGATCGACCTGGCCGCGAACCAGCCCATCGCCTTCGATTGCCCTGCCCGCCTCGGCGCGCTCGACTAGGTCCGCGAGCGTCTCCCGGGCGACCGCCGGCAGCAGGGCCGCCACGGCATCGCTGAGCCCGTCGACCCACAGCTCGATCCGGTCGTCCAGCGCCAGGCCCGCGGTCCTGCGCAGCTCCTGAACGGCCCGCTGCAGCTCGCGGGCGTCGCCCTCGGCTCGCAGCTCCGGCGTCAGCTCCGTATCGATGACGACGACGAGGCCCTGGTCGTGGGCCACGGCCGTTCCGGGCCGCGGCATCGCCAGGATCTCGACTTCGTCGGGCATCAGCGTGACCTCACCGAGGGTGACCGATCCATCGGCGTTGAGCTCGAACGCGCCCTCGCGGGCCGCGGCCATCACAGCGGGGATCTGCGGTCCGAGACGGCGGCCAATCTTCGGCAGCAGCGGTTTCACGCGACGCTCGACCAGCGCCGATTCGTCGTCGATGAGCTCGACGTCGCGGACGTTCACGTCGTCGCGGATGAGGCCGAGGAGCACCTCGCGCTCCGGCAGCTCGCCACCCGGCACGGCCAGCCACATCCGGGCGAGCGGCTGGCGCGTCTTGAGCCCCGCGGTGCCGCGCAGCGTCCGAGCCAGGTCGACCGCACGCCGGGCGGTCGACATCGCGGTCTCCAGCGCGACGTCGCGATGGGCCGCGAGCGCCGCGGTCGGCCATGGCAGCAGGTGCACCGAGTCAGGTGCCGCGGCATGACTCGCCGCGCGCAGGTTGGCCCACATCGCCTCGCTCAGGAACGGCAGGATCGGCGCGGCCGCCGTCACCAGCCCAACAAGTGCCGCATGTAGTGTCTCGAACGCGGCCGTGCGATCCGGGATGTCGGCGTTGCGGGAGAAACGACGCCGGGAGAGTCGGAGGTACCACGTCGAGAGGTCGTCGATGAACTGGTCGAGGTGGCGGGTCGCGCCAAGGGTGTCGTAGTCGGCGAGGCGCTCCTCGACGGCGGCGGCCAGGCCGGCGGCGCGGGACAGGATCCAGCGGTCCATCGGGGATCGTGCCCTGTTCGCAGCCTCCGCCGATGGTTGCGCCCCATCTCGCTCCGGCCAGCCGGCAAGCCTCGCGTAGTCGACGAAGAACTTGTAGACGTTCCACAGGACCAGGAGGCCGCGCCGCGCCTCGTCGGCCGCGTGCCAGCCGAACAGGATGTTCTCCTCGGGTCGGGCCCTGGCGAACATCCAGCGCATGACGTCGACGCCCATCCGGTCGGCGGCCTCGTCGAACTCGATGGCATTGCCCCAGCTCTTGTGCATCTGCCGGCCGTCCTCGCCGAACACCAGGGCGTAGCC
>DASQFM010000208.1:0-6460 GCA_035633135.1 Candidatus Eiseniibacteriota bacterium | reverse complement strand
CGGCAATCAGGGTCTCGGCGTCCCGATGCTGCTGGCGTTCGTGATCGGCCTGCTCATCTCGAACTCACTGATCGTGCTGATCACGGCGACGGGGTTCATCGCCAGTCGCGCCCGCGAGCGCCTGTACGTGGCGGTCGGCGTCCTCGCCGGGCTGTTCAGCCTCGTCATCGGCACGATCTTCGTGTTCGATCTCCAGGGCAGCTTGCCGCCGCTCGACGGCTTCCTCCAGGTGATCGGCGGGCGCTGAGGGGTCGAGGCCGTGCCGCGCGCGTGTTCTCGCGGATCCCCGTGCGGCGCCTCGATGAGCGTGCGATCCTTCCCGGAATGCACGTTGTTCGGGTGAGCCGGGTCACGCCCAGACCGTGACCGACGCTCGCGGGCCGTTGCGGGGAAGGAAGCCCGGGGACCGGCGGGTCCGCGTGGAGCGGCCGCACGCCGAGTACTTCCGCTACACCGGCGAAGGCCAGATGGTGGCCAAGGTGGCGGCCTCCAGACCCCGGACGCCCGCCGGTCGCGCCGTCGCCCGCGTGCGGCAGTTCCTGTTCGGACGGCCGCTGTCGAGCCACGAAGAGATCACCGAGCGCCTCTCCAAGAAGAAGGCGCTCGCGATCTTCAGCTCGGATCCCATCAGCTCGTCGGCCTACGCCACCGAGGAGATCCTGCGGGTCGTGGTCCTGGCCGGTGCGGGCGCCCTCTTCCTGAGCCTGCCGATCGCCGCCGCCATCGCCCTGCTCCTGGCCATCGTGTCCTTCAGCTACCGCCAGGAGGTCTACGCCTACCCGTCGGGCGGCGGCGACTACGCCGTCGCGCGCCGAAACCTGCCGCTCATCGGCTCGATGGTCGTCGCCGGCGCGCTGCTCGTCGACTACGTCATGACCGTCGCCGTCTCGACGGCGTCGGCCGTCGAGCAGGTCATCTCCGCGCTGCCGCAGGTCGCCGACGTTCGCATCGAGGTCGGCATCCTGGCGATCGTCCTCATCACCCTCGGCAACCTTCGCGGCCTGCGGGAGTCCGGCAACATCTTCGCCATCCCGACGTACCTCTTCGTCGGTTCGGCGATGCTCATGATCGGGATCGGCGTCTTCCGCATCGTGGTCCTCGGCGAGCACACCCCACCGCCGAGCCCGCTGCCCGGCGAGCCGGATCCAACCCAGGCCGTCGGGATCCTGCTGATCATCCGCGCGTTCGCGTCCGGCTCCGTGGCCCTGACCGGGACCGAGGCGATCGCCAACGGCGTGCCGGCATTCAAGCCGCCCGAGTCGAAGAATGCCGCCACGACCCTGAGCGCCGTCGCGGTGATCCTGGCGGTGCTGTTCATCGGGATCACCTTCGTGGCCGGCAACTTCGGCGTCGTCCCGATCGAACATCCCGTGCAGCGAACCGTGATCAGCCAGGTCGCGGGCATCGCCTTCGGCGACGGCTCGATCGCCTTCTACCTCTTCCAGACCTTCACGGCGCTGATCCTGTTCCTGGCCGCGAACACGTCGTACAACGCGTTTCCGCGGCTTGCCGCGATCCTGGCCCGCGATGGCTACATGCCCCGCCAGTTCACCTTCAAGGGCGATCGGCTGGCGTTCACCTCGGGGATCGTGATCCTGAGCATCGCGGCGATCGCGCTGCTGGTGCTGTTCGGCGGCCGGACCACCGCCCTCATCCCGCTCTACTCGGTCGGCGTGTTCCTGGCGTTCACGATCGGGCAGACCGGGATGGTCCGTCACTGGCTTCGCGAACGCTCGTCGGGCTGGCGGTGGCGCCTCGGAATCAACGCCTTCGGGGCCACCCTCACCGGGTCCGTCTTCTTCGTGGTCCTGGTCGCCAAGGCGCCGACGTCGCTCCTGGTGGCGGTGATCATCCCCCTCCTCGTGGGCATGATGGTCTTCATCCACCGCCAGTACGAGGCCTCGAGCCGCGAGCTCGAAGTCCGGCCTGACATCCGAATTCCCGGCCCCCATCGCGAGGAGCGGGTCGTGGTGCCAGTCCCCGGCATCACCCGGGCGGTCGTGCAGGCGATCAACGTCGGGCGATCGATCGACCCGCATGTCCATGCAGTCCTGATCACCGATGAGCCCGAGGAAGCGGCCGAGATCCGCAAGCGCTGGGAACAACAGCTGCCCGACGTGGAGCTGGTGGTCGTGGAGTCCCCCTACCGCGCCTTGATCGCCCCGCTGCTGGCATACCTCGACGTGCTCGACCAGAACTGGCCGCCGGGCAAGGAGGCGCCGATCACGTTCATCGTGATCCCCGAATACGTGGCGCGCAGCTGGTGGGAGCGGCTCCTCTATAACCAGTCGGCGAAACGCCTGCGGACGGCCCTGCTCGGTCGACCCCACACGGTCGTCGTCAACGTGCCGTACCGTCGCGAGACGGACGATCCCATGGATCGCGAGGCCGCCGACCCGTCCAAGGGCGGACCGGGGCCTTCGGCGGGTGAGCCGCAATCGCGCTAGCCGGAGCCGGTCCGTTCGAACACGAGGTACGCCGCGCCGCGGGCGTCGATATAGGTCGCCCTGGGGGTCTCGACGATCCGGATGACGATCTGCGAGCAGGCCGGGCAGCGAAGAACGATGCCGGGCGCCTGGACGTAGGCGCGCATCGCACCCACGAGGCTAACGGTGTGACACGTGGCGCAACGCCCGGGGCTCGCGGTGATGTCGATGCCGAAGACGGTTGCGAGCACGCCGGCCGCGGCATTGCCATCGAGCACCAGGTCGACGGTTGGATCCGCGGAGGCGCCCAGGGTCGGGTCGACGTCGGCCTCGACGGTCGGCCCCGTCATCGACTCGCCGGCGCTCGACTGGCTCGGGCCGCCGGCTGGTTGCTCGTCCATCGTTCGATGCTCCTCGATCCGGATTCGGCGCAGGCTCAGGTGCCGGTCGGGCCGAAGCGCTCGGTCCGGATGCGGTCCGGCGGCAGGCCGAGCCTGACGAGCCCGTTGGCGAGAGTCTCCACCAGGGCCGTCGGTCCGCAGGCATAGGCTCGAACGTCATTGCCGAGCGGCTCGATCACCTCGGCGAGCATCGGCTCGTCGACTCGGCGCGAGTAGCCGGACCAGCCTGCCGGCTGCCGCCTCGTCAGGGTGTGGACGACCTCGAGCCCATCGCCGGCCGCCGCCAGCTGGTCGAGCTCATCGCGATAGATGATCTCATCCGGCCCGCGGGAGCTGAAGAGGAGTCGCGTCGGCGTCGTCGCGTTCGCCCGCCGGCGATGGCGCAGCATCGCCATCAAGGGCACCACGCCCGAGCCCCCGGCAACGAGCAGGAGTGGACCGCCCAGCGCCGCTTCCCACACGAAATAGCCGCCGATCGGGCCCCGCAATTCGAGCCGGTCGCCGGGCACGACGACGTCATGCAGGAACGGCGAGACCTCGCCGTCGGGGATGCGCTCGACGGTGATGTCGACCTCGGCACCGCGTTCCGGCTCGGAAGCGATCGAGTACGACCGCTCAATGCTGTAGCCGTCCTCGGCGGTGAGCCGCAGGTCGACATGCTGGCCCGGCCGGTGGCCCGTCCAGGCGGGGAGCGCCAGGGTGAAGGAGCGGACCTCGGGGGTCTCGTCGCGGATCCCGGACACCGTTGCCAGCTGCCAGTCGAGGAGGCGAGCCATCCCGTCCTGCCCTGCCTCGCCCGCCTCAGTCGCCGCTGTAGCGCTCTTCGCGCCACTGGTCGCCGCGGTTGTGGTAGCCCAGCGACTCCCAGAAACCCGGCTCATCGCGGTCCTGGATCCGGAGGCCGCGGATCCACTTGGCGCTTTTCCAGAAATAGCGGCCCGGCACCACGAGGCGGGCAGGTCCGCCGTGCTCCGGCGCGAGCGGCCGATCGTCGTACTCCCAGGCCACGAACGCCTGGCCGTTGACCACGTCGGCGAGCGGCAGGTTGGTCGTGTAGCCACCGTCCGACCAGGCAACGACGAACGACGCGTCGGGCAGGAGGTCGAGGCCCTCGAGGAGCGTGTCGACGCTCACGCCGTGCCAGCGCATGTCCAGCTTCGTCCACTTCGTGACGCAGCTGATGTCCACCGTCCAGTCGCGCGACGGCAGGGCCAGGAAGTCGGACCAGGTCCAGCGTGCCGGCGCCGCCACGAGCCCGTTGACCTCGAACGACCACCGGTCGAGGGGCGTTCGTGGCGTGGGTCCGGCCGACAGGACCGGGAAATCGCGGGTCAGGTACTGCCCCGGCGGGATCCGGGACCGAACGTCGCCCTCGCCGGCCTCCTGGTCGCGGCGGCCGACGAAGCCGCGGGTCACGAAGCGTTCTGTCATCACCCGCAGCAAACCCGCGCGTGGGCCGGATGTCAAGGACGCATCATGTCCGGAGGCCGGCCCGCGTCCCTCCAGCTATCACTCCCCGGAATACAAGTCCGATTGACCGGCGCGTCGCGGGTCAGGCGGCGACCAATCTGAACGTGGGAATGTCGCGTGGCTAATCCCGATGCGCCCGAATCGGGTTCCTGAAGACCTCACGTATTCCGGTCAGTGATATCCGAGGGGAGTGGGGTGCCATTCGGCTCGTAGCAGTCGCTCGGCTGCTATTCGGGGGCGAACCTGGCCTCGGCGCGCAGAGGTCGGCGTCCATGAAAGCGGCGCATTCGACACGGAGCCGCAATCCCACCTGCACGGCTGCAACTGGCGGAGCGAGGGCCCGCTGGCATGGTGAGTCGAACGAGAACGGTATGACGCGTCGTGCCGCGCCCTCGAACGCCGGGCGGCGACGCGGCTGGCATTGCCAGGAGGTGAGCCGTGACGATCACACGCGTCGATGAGCAGACGCGGGGGGATGTTGGCGAGCAGCACAGCGATCCAGCGATGCTCCACACCCACGACCACTATCACTTCTCGCACCGCCACCTCGGCCACCCGACCGGCGAGTTCGAGCATCAGTCCAACTACCACACCCACGAGCACAATCACGCGCCGGTCCTCCACGGCCACCGCGGCCGCGGCGCGGGCGCCGAGCTCGAGGAGCACAACGCAACCGCGCACATGCATGACCACGATTCGTCGACCGGCCGAGGTCTATGAGGTGGCCGAGCTCGATGCCGCGGCTCGCGAAAAGCTTCGGGACAGCCAGTTCGCCGACGTCGACCGGACGGGCGAGGGCCACCTCCCGATCCACGACGACTCCCATATCCGGAACGCGATGTCGCGCTTCAACCAGACCGAGTTCGAAAGCAAGTCGGCCAAGGATCGTGCGCGCCGCAAGATCGTGAGCGCGGCGAAGAAGCGCGGCATCGAGGTCAGCCCCGACGACGCGGTCGCCAAGCCAACCCGGTCGCTTCGAGCTGCCAGCACCAAGGCCGGGCCGAGAGGCGGTCGCAGGAAGGCCCACTGATCTGACGATTGCTGACCGCGGGTGCACCGGGTTCCCCGGCCCCACCGCATCCGCCGAGCCCGCGCCCGCTGGGCGCGGGCTCTCACCTGTCCGCGTACCCTGATCGTCGATGGCTGAGCGAAGCGCCTGGTGGGTCGACGCGACGCGGGGCGCGATCGCGGGCGCCGTCGCGACCTGGCTGATGGACCGCGTGACCACGGGCCTTTTCGACGGCCAGCCGCCGGAGGTCACGGAGCGGGAGAAGGCGGCCCAGCCGAACGGCAAGAGCTCCATCGAGAACCTGCTCGACCGGATCGAAGCGGAAACGGGCTTTGTCGTCGAGCCGGCGCAGCGGCCGATGGTGCTGCAGGCGATCCACTACGGGCTCGGGATCGGTCCCGGGGCGGTGTACGGCGTGCTCAGGAACCGCCTGCCGTTGGTCGGCGCCGCGCGCGGGCTGCTCTACGGGCTGGTCCTGTTCGCCGTCAACGACGAATATCTGAATACGAAGCTGGGCCTCGCCGGCCCGATCGAAGCCTACCCAGTGGAGACGCACTGGCGCGGCCTCGTCGGGCACGCCACCCTCGGCGTCGCCACCGACACCACGATCGAGCTCCTGGGCGGCTGAGCACCGGACTTCGGCGCGTGCGCGGGAGCAGGCGGCCCCACGAGGGCGAAATGTGTGCACTGGAGCACAACTTCGACGAGATGCGGATCCCGCCCGGCCCGGGAGGGCCGAATCATGACGATTTGTGCGTCGCCTGGAACCAACGTGACGAGGTGAGGCCATCTACGACGCCCTGACGAAGTAATCCTCGTCGGGTTGGTGCTCGTCAGGACACATGTCGACCGGTTCGGGACTCAGCGGGCGCCCGACGCCCTGACGAATGAATCCTCGTCCGGTTGGTGCTCGTCAGGGCATATGTCGACCGCTACGGGACGCAGCGGGCGCCCGATGCACGGTGCCTCGACCGGTACGGGACGCAGCGGGCGCCCGATGCAACCGTCCCCGCCGGGTTTGTGCTTGCGGTGGACTCGCGCACCCGCCCGGGCAGGACGATGGCCTGGACCTCGCGGCCGGCGAGCCGGACGTGGTCCACGCCGCGGCGCCGCTCAGGGCTGTGCGGCGGTGGCAGGGACCTTGCCGGCGTAAT
>DASQFM010000207.1:0-6826 GCA_035633135.1 Candidatus Eiseniibacteriota bacterium | reverse complement strand
GGTTCGCAGTGCAGCTCGACGACGGGACCGACCTGACGGTCTCGCTGGTCCGGGATACCGCCGGCTTGCCCGTCCTCAACTACGGGACACTCGTCGATGCCGCCGGCGACGTGCGCCACCAGGTGGCCGACGCCTTCAAGGTGACCGTGTCCGCCAGCTGGACCAGCGAGCAAACCGGGATCACCTACCCGGCTGCGTGGCGCATCGAGGTACCCGGCGAGCGTCTCACCATCGAGCTTCAGCCCACGGTTTCCGCCCAGGAGCTCGACACCCGGCCGACCACCGGCGTCATCTACTGGGAGGGATCGCAGCGGGTTGTCGCGACGCACGATGGGCGGGTGGTCGGCGGGCAGGCGTATGTCGAGCTGACCGGCTACACGAGCGCCTCGCCGTAGGGCTAGCCGCCGGTGATGTACTCCCCGCCGTCGACGCTGATGACGTCGCCGTTGATGAAGTCTGTGCCCTCGCCCGACAGGGCGAGGATCGCGTTGGCGACGTCCTGGGTCGTCGTCATCCGGCCGGTCGGGTTGCGCTTCATGGTGATGTCGATCATCAGCTGGGCTTCGGGGATCTTGCGCAGCGCCGGCGTGTCGGTGACGCCCGCCCGGATCGCGTTGACCGTCACGCCCGAGCCGCGCCGGGCTAGCTCCATCGCCAGCTGCCGGACGTGGCTCTCGAGGGCCGCCTTAGCCGACGACACGACGCCGTACGACGGGACCACCCGGGACGAACCTTCCGAGGTCATGGCGAAGATCTTCGAACCGCGGCCGAGGAACCCGCGCCGGTACAGGTCCTGGACCCAATAGACGAGGCTGTTGGCCATCACGTCCTGGGTCATCTCCATCTTCTTGCGATCGACCGCGGCCTTGGGATCGTCGCCGATGAACGGGACCAGGCTGCCGAACGCGAGCGAATGCATGACCACCCGGACGTACGGTTCGCGACCGGCCTCGCGCGCCGAGGCGAATCGCGCCTCCAGCTCGTCCAGGGCCGCGCCACGCTTCTCGTCGTCGGCCGCGTTCATGTTGATGTACATCACGTCGGCGCCGTCCGCGACGAGATCGGCCTTGAGCTCGTCGACATGCGCCAGCGCCGCCCGGAAGTCGAGGTGGATCCCGCAGATGTTGTAGCCCGCCTCGGCCAGCGCCCGAGCCGTTGCCTCGCCCATGCCCGACGAGGCGCCGAGGATGAGCGCCCAGCGCTCGCGGGAGTCGGTCATGCGAAGGTGCCTCCTCGGAATGGACCGTCGCGGCGCTCGGGGCAGCCGCGATCGGGCGCGCGGTAGGGGCCAAAGCCGTCCGACCCCCGCGGCGAGTCTACCGCTGGAGGCCACCCGCCTCGTGCGCTTGGTGCACAGCGCACAGACCCCTGGCTCGGGGTATCCGGCGGCCGACCCCTGTGCTCGCCCGGATCGCGGCGGGGGTCGCGCGGTATCGTGGCAGGGTGGACTGGCTGCTCCTGATTGCCCCGCTCCTCGCGATCCAGCTGGCCCTCATCGTCGTTGCCCTGCGCGATCTGTTTCGGCCCGAGCGCCGGGTACGCGGCGGCGCCAAATGGATCTGGGTCGTCGTGATCGTGTTCCTGGAGCTGCTCGGTCCGCTGCTGTACTTCACCGTCGGGCGCGAGGACGAGTGACGACCGCGTCCACGCCGGCCACTCCGCCGGCCGTCGCGGCGGCGCCGGGAGACGGCTCGGGAACGGCGGTGACGTCGGAGGCCGACGGGCCGCCCGGGGCGATCCGGGCCCGGGGCCTCACGAAGCGTTTCGGCAAGGTCGTGGCCCTCGATCGGCTGGATCTCGACATCCCGGCCGGCGTGGTTTTCGGCCTGCTGGGGCCCAACGGCGCCGGCAAGACGACCGCCATCCGGCTCCTGACCGGCCTTGCCAGACCCACGGCCGGCACCGCGCTGGTCGGCGGCGTGGAGGTCAACCGGCGCAACTCGCTGGCGCTCCGACGCCGGCTCGGCGTCCTGGATCAGGATCCCCGCTTCTACGGCTGGATGACAGGCCGTGACCTGCTGGGTTTCGTGGGCGATCTGTTCGGCCTCGGCGGAAAAGAGCTCAAGGTCCGTGTCGCCGAAACGCTCGAGACGGTGGGCCTGGCCGAAGCCGCGAACCGCCGCATCTCCGGGTATTCGGGCGGGATGCGGCAACGGCTCGGGATCGGCCAGGCGATCATCGGCCACCCGGAGCTGCTGATCCTGGACGAGCCGGTCTCATCGCTGGACCCTGAAGGACGCCGCGACCTCCTGGCCCTGATCGGCCGGCTCCGCGCGACGTCCACCGTCGTCTTCTCGACCCACGTTCTCAGTGACGTCGAGCGGATCTGCGACCGGATCGCGATCCTCGACGCCGGCCGGCTGGTCACCGAAGGGCGGCTCGGGGAGCTGCTCGGCAGGTACGCGCCGCCGATCTACCTGATCGACGCAGATCCGGACCAGGACGAGGCGCTCGCCGCGCTCGAACGACGCCTCGCAGCCGAGCCGTGGGTATCGCAAACCACTGTCGACGGCTCTCGCCTGCGGATCGCGGTGTCGGATGAGGGGCGCGCCGCCCGCGAGCTGCTGCCGATCGTGGTCGCCGTGGGCGTCAGGATCGCGGCCTTCAGCCGTGAGCGGCCAACGCTCGAAGACGTCTTCCTGCGGCTCGTCGGGCGGGACCGCGACGCCGGCGAAGCTGCGACGGACCGCTCGAGCGCGGCATGACGGGCTATCACTCGCTGCTGGAGAAAGAGGTCGTCGAGGCCTGGCGGTCCTATCGGCTGGCCGTGATCTGTGGGCTCTTCCTGGCGCTCGGGATCGTCGCGCCGCTCACGACCCGCTACCTGCCGGAGACCATCACGGCGTTCGCGCCGTCGGGCTTCGAGGTCACGCTGCCGCCACTGGGCGTCTCCGACGTCGTGGATCAACTCCTCAAGAACATCGTCCAGTTCGGCGCGCTGGCGGCGATTCTCACCACGATGGGCGCCGTCGCCAGCGAGAAGGAGCGCGGGACGGCGGCGCTGGTCCTCACCAAGCCGGTGACCCGGCTCGCATTCCTCCTCGCGAAGCTGGCCGCGATCGGCCTGCTGTTCGGCCTGGCGATCGCGTTGGCCATGGCCGGCGCATGGCTGTACACCAGCTACCTGTTCGAACCGGTGCCGGCCTGGCCGTGGGCCCAGCTCGCGGGCGTCATCTGGCTGTCGACGATGGTCTACGCCTCGATCACCTTCCTGGGGTCCGTCCTGATGCGCTCGTCGCTGGGAGCGGCCGGCGTCGGCTTCTTCGGGCTGATCGTGCTGTCCCTGGCCTCGATCGTGCCGACCCTCACGACGTGGCTCCCGGCCGGCCTCATCCCGGTCGGACAGGCGGTGGCCCTCGGAACGACCCGCGATCCGGCGCTCGATCCGGCTCGGACGATCGGGATCTCGCTGGCGATCATCGTCACCGCGGTCGTCCTGGCCTGGCTCCGGTTCCGGCGCGAGGAGCTGTGAGCCGCTAGACGACCGCGCGCGCCGCGAGCCCGTCGATCGCGGCGCCGTCGTAACCCAGCTCGCCGAGAATCTCCCGAGAGTGCTCGCCGAGCATTGGTGGGGGCGTTCGGATGCCGGCCGGCGTCTCCGACAGGCTGAACGGGATCGCGACCTGGTCCACTGCCCCCAGACGCGGGTGCTCGAGCGACACGCGGCTTCCGCGGGCGACGGCCTGGGGCGACGAGAACGCCTCGAGGACGTCGAGGATCGACTCCGACGGGATGCCGGCCGCTTCGAAGCGACGAAGCCATTCGGCGGTCGTCTGCTCCACGAAGCGGGGCCCGAGCGTCGCGATGAGGCCGTGGCGGTTTCCCACCCGCGCGGCGTTCGTCACGTAACGGGCGTCGGACCCCAGGTTGGGCAGGGCGAGCGCCTGGCAGAACCGCTGCCATTGCCGTTCGCTCCCGACCGCTACCGCGATCTCCCCGTCGGCCGTCCGGAAGGTCTGGTACGGAACGATGTTCGGATGGGCGTTCCCGAGCCGGCCCGGGGCGCGGCCGGAGACGAACGCGTTCTGGGCCTGGTTGATGAGGATGGCGAGCGTCGATTCGAGCAGCGACAGGTCGATCCGCTGGCCGAGCGCGGTGCGCCCACCGTCGGGTCGTGTCGCCGGCCCCCGCGCCATCAGCGCCGCCAGGATCGCGATCGCCCCGAACAAGCCCGTCACGACGTCACTGATCGCCACGCCCACCTTTGTCGGCGGGCCGCCGGGCTCGCCGGTGATCGACATCAGGCCACTGGCGGCCTGGATCACGAAGTCATAGCCAGGCTTGGCGGCATCCGGCCCATCGATCCCGAAGCCGCTGATCGCAAGGTGCACCAGCGCGGGGTTGAGATCGCGCAGGGTCTCGTCGGAGAACCCGAGCCGCTCGAATCCGCCGACCCGGTAGTTCTCGACGACCACGTCGCTGCGTCGAAGCAGCTCGCGCAGGACCGCCCGTCCATCCTCCCCCGAGAGGTCTAGCCGGAGGCTTCGCTTGTTTCGATTGATCGCCAGGTAGTAGGCCGCCGTCCTGGTCCTGCCCGAACCGCCGACCCACGGCGGTCCCCAGCCACGGCTCGCGTCGCCGTCGGGCGGCTCGACCTTGATGACGCTGGCGCCGAGGTCGCCGAGGACCATCGTGCAATAGGGCCCGGCGAGCACGGTCGAGCAATCGGCCACGCGCAGCCCGGCGAGCGGTCCATCGGCGGGGAGCGTGGGCGCCACGGACGCGATGGTACGGGTAGCATGCTGGCCCGTGAACACCTCCCCTTCCCTCACCCTGATGACGGTCCACGCCCATCCCGACGACGAGTCGATCGGGACCGGCGGCACGATGGCCAAGGCCGTCCACGACGGCCGCCGGGTCGTCCTCGTCACCTGTACCCGCGGCGAGCTGGGCGACATCGTCGTGCCCGAATTGGACACGCCGGACGGCCACCGCCACCTCGCCGAGACCCGCACCGCCGAGCTCGAGGCCGCGATGGGCGAGCTTGGCGTCACCGAGTGGGAGAACCTCGGCTACCGGGACTCGGACATGATGGGCCGGATCGGCAACCTGGACCCCCGCAACTTCTGGCAGGCCGACCTCGACGACGCCGCGCGCCGCTTGACGTGGCTCGTGCGGACCCACCGGCCGCACGTCATGACGACGTACAACGACTTCGGCGGCTACGGCCATCCGGATCACATCCGGACCCACGACGTCGCGATCCGCGCCTTCGCGCGCGCCGGCGATCCGGCCTGGTATCCGGAGCAGCTGGCGCCCGAAGCCGGGGGGACGGGTCCGTCGGCCGAGAACGGCGGCCTGGACCCGTGGACTCCCCTCAAGCTCTACGAGCAGGCGATCCCGGCCTCGACGCGGGACGCGATGCGCGAGCGCATGGAGGCCGACGGCGAGGAGAGCTTCTGGTCGGAACCCACCGATGCATCACCGGAGGAGCAGGAGGCCTTCCGGGCCCGCATCGCGCGGATGCTCGTGCCCGACGAATCGATCACCACCTGGGTCGACGTCAGCGACGTCCTCGAGCAGAAGTGGGCGGCGATTGGCCGGCACGTCACCCAGATGGCCCCGGACAACCCGTTCCTTCGCTACGGCATCGAGGCCTGGCGGGAGTACTGGTCGAAGGAGGCGTTCATCCTCCGCGAGGCCCACATCGACGTCGACCTGCCCGAGACGGACCTTTTCGCCGGCCTCGCGTAGCCGGCCTCGCGCGGTCAGCCGGTCGCGTCGCGCGCTGCCGCCGCGGCCCGGCGCCCTACCAGGGCAGGAAGCCCTCCGAGGCCTCGAAGACCTGGTCCATGACGACCTCGCCGCTGCCGGACTCCAGGAGGAAGTTCGGCTGCGACCGATCGAGGATGAGGTGCGGTCGGAGGCGGACCTGGACGAGGCGGGTGCCGGCGAACGTAAGCTCGACGGTCAGGCCCTCCATCGTCGGCTCGGACCAGCCCTGATCGAACACGAGGTTGCCGAGGGCGTAGAAGATCGGCTTGCCCTGGTAGATCTCGACCGCACCGGCCCAATGGGGATGGTTGCCGATCACGAGGTCCGCGCCGGCGTCGATCGCAGCGTGGCCGAGGCGGAGCTGCTGCGCGGATGGCCCGGTGGTGTACTCGACGCCCCAGTGCGGGAAGACGATGACCAGCTGGGCACCGAGCTCGCGGGCCCGGGCCACGTCCTCCTTGACCGCTTCCTCGGTCATCTCGGCCGAACCCACCCGATCGACGCCCGCTGCATACGACGGAGCGATCGTGTCGTAGGCCAGGATCCCGACCCGCGTCGAGCGCACCGCCAGGATCGTGGGCGCCCGCGCGGCGGTCAGGTCGGCTCCGGCACCGCCGTGGGCGATGCCCCAGCGACTGAGGTTGGCGATCGTGTCGAGGACGCCCTGGGCTCCGAAGTCGCGAATGTGGTTGTTCGCCAGCGAGACCCAGTCGATGCCGGCGTGGGCGATCGTGGCGAGCAGCGCCGGGTCGGCGCTGAAGACGGTCCCCTCGGAGTGGTAGCGAAACGCCTCCGGCGCCGGATTCTCGAAGTTCGAGATCGCGAGGTCCGCGCCTTCGAACAGGGCGCGCACGGCTCCCTCGTTGCCGGTCCGCTCAGCGACCGGGACGGGATTGCCGAGCGATGAGCAGCAGCGCCGGCCCGTGATCTCGGCGGTCCCGCCATCGAACGGGAAGTCGACGTCGTTGCGGACGTTCTTGACCTCGTCGGCGACGCCCCGGTCGAGCATGACGTCGCCGGCGGCGACCAGGACCCAGGCGGTGGCGGGGTCGTAGGGCGTCGATTCGGGCGCGGGCGACGCACCCGCGCCGCTTGCTGCCGGACTGGCAAC
>DASQFM010000206.1:0-4595 GCA_035633135.1 Candidatus Eiseniibacteriota bacterium | reverse complement strand
CTACGGGCTGACGGTCATCGTCCTCGAGGCGAGCGACCTGAGCACGGCCGTCAGCGGCCTGTTCCTCACCTTCCTGCTGCCGTCGGTCCTGTTCTCGGCGCTCGCGGGGGTCTACGTCGACCGCCTCGACAAGCGGCTGGTGCTCGTGGTCACGAACGTGATCCGGGCGGTGACCCTGGTGGGGATCTTCCTCGTCGGTCACGACCTGGCGGCGATCCTCGTGCTCAACGTGATCTTTGCCACCACCACCGTGTTCTTTGCCCCGGCCGAAGCCGCGATGATCCCGGTCGTCGTTCCCCGCGAGCAGCTCCTCAGCGCCAACGGCCTGTTCACGCTGACGCTCAACGGGGCGTTCGCCCTCGGGTACGCGCTCCTGGGTCCGCTGGTCGTGACGATCGTGGGGCGGCCCGAGCCGGTGATCCTCGTCGTGGCGGTCCTCTTCGGTGTCGGCGCCGTTTTCTGCGCGACCTTGCCGCCCAACCCGCCGGCGCCGCGGGCGCGCGCGCGCCGCCGGGAGAGCGTCGTCGAGGCCGGCCACGCGGTCGGCGGGACCTTCACCCAGCTGCGCGAGGGCATCGCCTATATCCGCTCCAACCATGCGATCGGCTGGTCGCTGTCGTACCTCGGCATCGCCGCCTCGCTGGTCGGGGTGATCGGTGTGCTGGGGCCGTCGTTCGCCGAGCAGACGCTCGGCCTGAGCCCGAAGGACCTCGTCGTGGTGGTCCTGCCACTGGGCCTCGGCATCGTGATGGGGGTTCTGGTGCTCAACGCCTACGGCAAGTACGTGCCGCGCCGGCGGGCCATCGAAGGCGGCCTCATCGCCCTTGGCCTGCTGCTGATGCTGCTGACGGTTGCCGGGCCGCTGAGCCGCTTCCTGCGGGGCCTGAACGAGGATGTCGCGGTGGTGGACCTGTCGGGCTTGACGTCGCTGGTCGCCGTGGTGATCGCCGTGGCGTTCCTTTGCGGGATCGCCTACGGGATCGTCGCGATCGCGAGCCAGACCCAGCTCCAGGAAGACCTGCCGGAGGATGTCCGCGGGCGGGTGTTCGGCGTGCTGAACATGCTGGTGTCCGTGGCCAGCCTGCTGCCGATCATCCTCGTCGGCTACATCTCCGACCAGGTTGGAACGACCGCGGTGATCCTGTCCGTGGCGATCGCGGTGGTGATCGCGGGGCTCGTCTCGATCCTGACGCGCGGCAAGCTCCAACCTGAGGAGGCGCGGCACACGGCCGAGGAGCGGGTGCCCGGCACCGCCGTCGATCCGATCGGCGTCACGCTTCGGACGAACGGTCGGCCGCGACCCGACTGATGCCGCTCGACGTCCTGGTCACGGGTCCGATCGCGACGTTTGCCGGCGCCACCGGCTACGGCTGGGTGGAGGCCGTGGGGATCAAGGACGGCCGGGTCGCCTTCGCCGGCTCCGCGGTGGAGCTCGAGACGCGGGCCGATCCGCACACCCGGCGGTTCGAGCTCGAGCCCGGGGAGATCGCGATTCCAGGGCTGACCGACGCGCACCTCCATCTCGCCGAGGCGGCGCTGGCGGCAGACCAGATCGACCTGACGAGCGCGGCCACGCTCCAGGACGGTCTCGCTGCGATCACCGCTGCGATTGCTCGCCTGGCCCCCGGAGCGTGGCTGGAGGGTGCCGGCTGGGATCAGCGGCGCTGGGGCCGCTGGCCGACCGCGGCCGATCTCGATTCGGTGGTCGGCGGGCGGCCGGCAGCGCTCTGGTCGTTCGACCATCACGCGCTGTGGGTCAGCTCGGCGGCGCTGCGCGCGGCGGGGATCGACTCGGCCACCCCCGACCCGCCGGGAGGGATCATCCGCCGCGATGCCGCGGGTGCCCCCGAGGGCGTCCTCCTCGAAAACGCCTGCCCGCTGGTGACGACCCACATCCCGCCGGCGTCTGCGGAGCGGCTCGAACGGGCCGTGGAGGCAATGGCCCGGGAGCTGCTCGCGCTGGGGGTGGTGGCGGTCCACGACCCGGGGCCGGTGGTTCCGGACCCGAGCCTCTCGGTGCTGAGCAGCTACGGGGAGATGGCCGATCGGGGCGACCTCGAGCTGCGGGTCCACGCCTGCGTGCGGTCGGAGAACCTGGACCTTGCGATCGAGCGCGGGCTCCGCAGCGGTGCGCTGCTCGGTGAGGATCCCGACGGCCGGGCGCGGCTCGGCTGGCTGAAGCTGTTCTGCGACGGGACGCTCGGATCGCAGACCGCGGCACTGCTCGATCCGATCGAAGGGACGACCGAGCGGGGCGTCTTCCGGATGCCGCGCGAGGTGCTGATCGACCTCGCCGAGCGGGCCGCCGGGGGCTCGATCACGACCCAGGTCCACGCCATCGGCGACGCGGCGGTCCGGGCCGCCCTCGACGCGCTGGCGCCGACCGTCGGGCGCAGCGCCCTCATGCCGAGGCTGGAGCACGTCCAGCTGTGTCATCCCGAGGACCGTCGCCGCTTCGCCGCGCTGGGCGTCGCCGCGTCCGTCCAGCCGGTCCACCTCCGCGAAGACGCCGCCACCGCCCGGCGGGACTGGGGGCCGCGGGCGGAATCGTGGGGCTACACCTGGCGGACGCTGCTCGAAGCCGGCGCCGTGGTGGCGTTCGGGACCGATGCGCCGGTCGAGCCGATCGACCCATGGCCCGGAATCGCGATGGCGGTGTTGCGCCGCGATCCGTCGTGGGGCGATGTCCCGCCGTTCGGACCGGCCGAGGCGCTGACCCTCGACGAGGCGTTGCGGGCCGCCTGCGTCGCGCCCGCGATCACCGCCGCGGAGCCGGATCGCGGCCGGCTGGTCCCGGGCTCTCGGGCCGATCTCATCGTCCTCCCGCCGGCGCCGCAGGAGCCGGCCGAGCGAGCCGCTTCCTTCGCCGCGGTTCGGCCACGGTTGGTGCTGATGGACGGCGAGGCAGTAGTGCAGCGCTAGCTGAGCGCGCGCAGTGCCTCGGCGAACAGGCCGTTGAGGATCCGCGAGGTCGACGGGAAGGCGTGGATCGTGTCCGCCAGGACGTCGACCGGGACCCGGGCCCGGATCGCCAGCACGCACTCGTGGATCGCCGCCGAGGCGTCCGGGCAGGCCATCGCCGCGCCGACCAGGGTCCGCGTCGCGCGATCGAAGATGACCGTGATGTGGCCCAGCTCCGCCTGGACGCCGTACCCACGAGCAGACGTCGCGAAGTCGGCCACGAACTCCAGGGCGTCGATGCCCTGGTCGCGGGCCTGCTCGACGCTCAGCCCGACGAAGGCCGCCTCGGGATCGGTGTACGCCGCTCGAGGCAGGGCCCGGTAGTCCGGCTCCACCGCGTCGCCGAGCGCCATCCGGATCGCGAGTTCGCCCTGGTAATGGGCCTGGTGGGTATGGAGCTCGGGTCCGGCCGGATCGCCGATCACCCATAGCCCATCCGCGATGCGGAGGCGGCCGTCCCGCAGAAACGCCCGCGTCCGGCCGCTGGTGTCGAGCCCGTAGGTCTCGAGACCGAGCTCGTCGAGCGGGAAGTCGCGGCCGACGGCCAGCAGGATCGCGTGGCCCTCGGCCACGCCGCCGTCCGAGAGATCTATCGCATGGGCGCCGTCGTGCCCGCCGCGGGCCCGCGCGGCCACCGCCCGCACCCCCAGGCGGACGTCGACGCCATCGCCTCGCAGCGCCTCGGCGACCGTCGCGGAGTTTCGGGGATGGTCGGTGGGCATGAGCCGATCGCCGGACTGGACGATCGTCACGGGAACGCTGAAGCGGGCATAGCCCTGGGCAAGCTCGACGCCCGTCGGACCGCCACCGAGGACCAGGAGGCTTCGAGGGAGCTCGCGAGCGAGTGTGGCCTGGCGGTTGGTCCAGACGTCGATCTGATCGAGCCCCGGGATCGGCGGGACCTTGGAGAAGGAGCCGACCGCGACGACGACATTCCGGGTCTTGAGCAGGTGGACCGCGTCGTCGTGCCGAACCTCAACCTCCCCCCGGTTCACGATCCGCGCCTCGCCGCGATAGGCAACGGCACCAGCATCGACGAGCGCCTCGAGGTGCGTCGAATCGTCGGGCTCCTCGGCATCGGGCCGGCGGTTGATGATGAAATCGCGGCGCCCCGAGGCCTGCGGCCAAGACCACCTCGCCGGGTTGGCGGCATGGCGTGCCGCCGAGTCGAGCAGCGATTTCGATGGCAGGCAGCCGATGTGCGGGCAGCTGCCGCCGAACCACAGGCGGTCGATGACGGCGACGCTGGCCTTGCGCCGTCGCGCCTCCTGCGCCGCCGCCTCGCCCGCCGGCCCGGCGCCGATGATCACGAACTCGAAGTCGTCCACCCAATTCCTCCGAACGTGCCCGCGCGCGGGCCTCCGGGCGCCTGGCCGTCAGGCGGATTGTGGATCGGGCAGACCGCGCTGTCGCCGCGCTTCGTACAGCAGCACCGCCGCCGCGGCCGCGACGTTCAGGCTGTCGGCGGACCCGAGCATCGGCAGGCGAACCGAGTCGGTGTCCGCGCCGTCCCAGGCGGCGGAGAGGCCGGCGGCCTCATTGCCGAATGCCAGGGCCAGCGGTCCGGTCAGGTCGGCGTCGCTGTAGACCCTGCCGGCGTCCACCTTCGCGGCCACGATCCGGACGCGCCGCTC
>DASQFM010000205.1:0-5657 GCA_035633135.1 Candidatus Eiseniibacteriota bacterium | reverse complement strand
AGCGCCGGGGTCGGAAGTGCTGCGGCGACCCTGGCAACGGCGGACATTCCCGAGCGCGTAGAAGGCTGGGCCCCGCTCGACGCGCTGGTCTGGCAGGACACCGACAGCAACGAGCTGTCCGCGGAGCAGCTAACCGCCCTGCGAGCCTGGCTGGCCGGCGGCGGACGCCTGATCATCGTCGGCGGGACCGCGGGTATCGGAACGCTCTCGGGTTTCCCCGACGACCTGCTGCCGTACCGGCCGACGGCGAGCATGGAGATCGACCCGGCCGCGGTGGCAACCCTGGTCGGTGCGCCGCCCGACGGCGTCGCGGACTTCCTCGCGATGGCGGGATCGCTGGAACGCGGCCATGCGCTGGCCACGGTGGGCGATCGCGCGGTAGCGGCCGTCGCGCCATACGGCAACGGCTCGGTCGCCATCGTCGGGTTCGACCCGTCGACGCCATGGCTGCTGGAGGACCAGGCCGCCACGACCCTGTGGCAACGCCTCATCCCGCCGCGGACCGCCAACGGGACGGTGATCTTCGACGACAGCCAGCTGCTCCAGGGGGTCATCTCCCTGCCGTCGCTGGCGCTGCCACCGATCGGCGGGCTGCTCCTCCTCCTCGCCGGCTACATCGTGGTCATCGGGCCGCTGAACTACCTCGTGCTGCGCCGGTTGGACCGCCGCGAGCTCGCCTGGCTGACGATGCCCGTCCTGATCTTCGGCTTCGCCGCGGCGGCGTACGCCTACGGCGCTGCGCTTCGCGGCACCGACATCGTCGTCAACGAGCTGGCGATCGTCCGGGGCGCGCTCGACACAACGGAGGGTTCGGCGCAGGCCTATTTCGGCGTCTTCTCACCGACACGAGGGACCTACCAGGTCGAGGTGCCCGGTGGCGCGCTCCTCGCCGGGCCGCTGACGCCCGAAGCGATCGGCGGCACGTCGGGCCTCCTCGACGTCCTCCAGGGCGATCCGTCGTCGGTGCGCGACCTGGCGATCGGCTTCGGGTCGCTGCGCGTCGTCCGCGCCGAGACGACCGCAACCGTGCCCCTGATGCGGGCTGAGCTGCATCTCGCCGAAGGCCTCCTGACGGGGACCTTCGAGAACGCCTCCGATCAGACGCTGGAGAACGTGGCGATCGTCATGGGCGGCTCGGTCTCGACGCTCGACGATGTCGCGCCGCACACCAGCGTGCCGGTCAAGGTCCGGCTCGACGGGCCGAACATGGACCGCAGCCTGGCGGACTGGATCGTCGGCCAGTTCGGCGGCGGGCCGGTCGCGGCGACCGACGACCTGAGCCGGCAGGCGGCGCGCTACCAGATGGTCCAGCAGCTCGCCTATGACCCGCAGATGGGCTGGGGAAATCGGCTGCCCGGCGAGCGGCCGGTGATCCTGGCCTTCGGCCGGGAACCGGTGCTTGACGTCCGAGTCCAGGGTCAGGAGCCACGGCGCGCCTCGAACGTCATGTACTACGTGCCCGCCGACATGACGATCGAGGGCAAGGTCGCCTTCGGTGGCGATCTCATCCGATCGACCGTCGTCGCCGTCGACAGTCCCCAGTTCTTCAGCAAGGACCCATACAGCATCTACATGGGCGCCGGCACGATGACCCTCGCCTACCAGCCGATCGATTTTGCCGGCGAGTTCGACGTGTCCGAGATCCGGATGGTGCTGAGCAACGGGGGGCAAGCCTTCATCCCGGGGGCTGGCAAGGTCATCGAGCCGCTGCCGACGATCCCCGAGCTGTGCACCGACCTGACCAACACCAAGCCCGAGGGATGTACGGCGCGGCGGGCAGACCTGCTCCCGGAGGTGGAGCTCTTCGACCTCCAGCAGGGCCAATGGGTCCGGCTGCCGAGCCTGGCCCTGTTCACGTCCCACACGATCGCGAATCCCGAGCGGTACTTCAGCCCGGCCGGGCGACAGGTCCTCGTCCGGTTCGTCAACCCGGATCCGCAGAGCCAGATCGGGTTCTCGTTCCAGCTCGCGCTCGTGGGGACCGTCCGATGACGGCAATCGTCCATCTGGCCGGCCTCCTGAAGCGCTACGGCGATACCGTGGCGGTCGCCGGCATCGACCTCGACATCGAGGCCGGCGAGATCTTCGGCCTGGTCGGCCCGAACGGCGCCGGCAAGACGACGACCCTGCGGATGCTCGCGACGCTGCTCGAGCCGTCGGGCGGCGACGCCGAGATTGCCGGCGCGTCGATCCGCGAGCGGCCCCAGGACGTCCGGCGGGTGCTCGGCTACATGCCCGATGTCTTCGGCGTCTACGACGACATGCGGGCGTGGGAGTACCTGGATTTCTTCGGTCGCTGCTACGGCATGCCGGCGGCGCAACGGCGGCGCACGATCGCCGATCTGCTCGAGCTGGTGGACCTGGCCGACAAGCGCGACAGCTACGTCCAGGATCTCTCGCGCGGCATGCAGCAGCGGCTGTGCCTCGCCCACGCCCTCGTCCACGACCCGCAGGTCCTGCTGCTGGACGAGCCGGCATCGGGCCTCGACCCGCGGGCCCGGGTGGAGCTCCGGGAGCTGCTCCGGGAGCTCCGGGCGCTGGGCAAGACGATCCTGATCAGCAGCCACATCCTGCCCGAGCTCGAGGAGCTGTGCACCTCGGTGGCGATCATCGATCGGGGTCGGGTCCTCGATTCGGGCCGGATCGCGGATATCAGCCAGCGACTCCGCGTTGGCGAGGTGCTGCGGGTCCGGATCGTGGGCGACATGGAGGCGACGATCCTGGCGCAGGGCTGGTTCGGCGGCCAGCCGAGCGTGGTGACCGCGGAGATCCTGGTCGATGGCCAGGTCGAGCTGGGTTTCCGGGGCGACCAGGCCGACGCCGCGGCGCTGCTCGCCCGCGCGATCGGGGCCGGGCTGCCCATCGCCAGCTTTGCGCCGGCCGCCACCGACCTGCAGGAGCTCTTCCTGCAGGTGACGGGCCAGGGCCCGGCCCAGATCGGGGCCGAGCCGGCCGATACGGCCGCTGTGGAGGGGGTTCGATGATCTCGCTGCGCGGCATGGTCAAGCCCCTGTCACCGGGACGCGTTGCGACCCGGCTGCGACGGCGCGGTCCGCTCATGCCCGGGATCTCGGCCATCCTCGTCAAGGAGCTGCGCGGGCGGATGCGCGGGCGGCGCGCGTTCGTGATCGTGACCATCTACCTGGTCGTGCTCGCGGTGATCGGCTGGATGCTGCAGCGGATGAACGAGGAGGCGTTCAACCTCAACAACTGCATCGGCTGTGGGACCGTGTCGTTCGCGTCGGCGAGCGTCGGCCGCGGCATCTTCATCGGCCTGCTGATGCTCCAGACGCTGATCGTGGCCGTCCTGGCTCCGGCATCGACCTCGGTCGCGATCAGCGGCGAGCGGGAGCGCCAGACCCTGGACCTGCTGGCCGTCACGCCGATCTCCTCACTCGCGATCGTGCTCGGCAAGCTCCTCAGCGCCCTGGCCTGGGTCTTCGTGCTCGTCCTGGCGTCGATCCCGATCACGGCCCTGGTCTTCGTGTTCGGCGGGGTCGCGCCCGACGACGTTCTGCGGGGCTACGCGATCCTCCTCGCGTCGGTGGTCGGCCTGGGCTCGATCGGCCTGTTCTTCTCGGCCCTGCTCCGCCGGACGGGTGCGTCGACGGGCATGACGTACGTCGTAACGCTGCTCCTGGTCATCGGCTCCATCTTCATCTGGGACTTCCTGGCCCTGACGTCACCGCGCAACTCGCTCGGTACCGCCACGCGACCCCCGCAGGCCCTGCTGTATCTGAATCCCTTCATTGCCGAGGCCGACGTGGCCTGCGGCACCGAGGGCGGGTATGGCGATTGGTGCAATCTCGTCGGGACGGTCATGGGCAGCAGTTCCGGCTTCGTGCCCACGACGCTGCCGATCCCGGGCCTTTCGGGCAACGGGCAGGTCGCCATCGACGACTTCGGGAACCGGTTCGGGCCCGAGGGCGGGCTCAAGGGTTTCGGGGTCGGCGCGGTCGGCCCGAGCGTGGAGCAGACGTTCGCGCTCCGCGACCGCTTCTGGCCGAGGTCCGTGGCCGCCTACCTCGGGCTCGCGTTCGTTCTGACGATCGTCTCGGTGCAGCTGGTGAGCCCGACTCGCCGCTGGCGCCCCCATCTCGCGGGCCCGTTCCGCGCGCTCGCCCGACCGCTTCGGATTGTCGGCCGGCCGCTGCGCGTTTTCGCGGGGCCGGCGAGAGCCATCGCCCGTCCGTTCAGCGCCGTGGCGCGGCCCGTCGTGCGCGTGATCCGACGGCGGCGTCGCGGGGACAAGGCCGACTGATGGCTCGCCGTTCGTCGGGGGTTCGAACCCGGCTGATCTCGCCGCGGCGGGTCGTCGATCGCGGCGGTCGTGCGGTTCGGGCCGCTTTCGGCCTCGCGCCCGTCACCGTGGCTGGCAGCTCGCTCCATGCGGCGCCGATCATCCCGGCCGATCCTCGGGCCGTCCTGTCCGGCCCGCTCGATCCGGACCTCCTGGCGATCCGGGCCGCGCTGCTCCCGCACCGCCGGCGGCTGTGGCTCCGGCGGATCGTGCGCCGGGCCTGGGCCGCCGTCGCCATCGCCGTCGTCGCCGAGCTGGCACTGTGGTCGCTGGCTCGGCTCGTCCCGATCGAGACGGCCGCGACGATCGGCGCGGCAATCCCGCTGCTGGTACTGGCGGGACTGATCGGAGTATCGATTCGGGTGCGGCCGGGACTCGGCGAGGCGGCGGTGGCCGTCGACCATGAAGCCGGCCTCGGCGATCGCGCGGCGACGGCGCTGGCACTCGCTGTGGCGTTCCCCAAGCTCGCCGGTCCGGACGCGGAACCCGGCGCGGGAGCTCCACTGGCCGAGTCCGCTGGGGCCGCTGCGGAACCCGGGGAGGCAGCGCTCGCCGCGTCACCCGCGACGCCGGGCGAAGGCGACGCGGAAGCCGAGTCGCGCCGGTTCGTGCGGCGTCAGCGGCGCGACACCCTCGCGGCACTCCGGCTCGTTCGCCCGGGGCTCTTCCGGCCCCGGCTGTCCCGCAACCCCGCCGCCATCGCTGTCATCGCGATGCTGGTCCTCGCCCCGGTCGTGCTGCTGCCCAACCCCCAGGACGCGGCCATCGCCCAGGCCCGCCAGGTTCGCGAGGAGGCGAAGGCGCAGGCCGAGGTGCTGGAGCGGCTGGCCGAACAGCTCGAGAAGCAGGGCGCCTCGACGGACGATCCCCGGACTCGCCTCGCGAAGGAGCTCCGTGACCTCGCCCGACAGCTGCGCGAACGCCCGGACCAGCTCGACGCGAACCTCGCCAAGCTGGGCTCGATCGAGGCCACCCTGCGTTCGCAGCTCGATCCCGCCAACGAGCAGCGCGCGGCGGCGCTGTCGGCCCTCAGCCGAGGCCTGTCCCGTAGCGCCACCGGGAACCCCGAGGCGAACCGGGACGGCGATCCGAAACAGGCCGCCGAGGACCTGAAGCAGCTCGCCACCGAGCTTCCGGACAAGACCGAAGCAGAGAAGAAGGAGCTGGCGCGCCAGCTCGCCGAGCTGGAGGGTGTCGCCAACCAGGCCGGCGGCGCGGCCAGCCAGGCCCTGACGGATGCGGCCCAGAGCCTGGCCCAGGGCGACACCGCGGGGGCCCAGTCGGCCCTGGAGCGACTCGCCGAAGCCCTCGCCGACGCGGTCGACCGGGTCGCCACCAACCGCGACCTGTCGGCGAC
>DASQFM010000204.1:0-14464 GCA_035633135.1 Candidatus Eiseniibacteriota bacterium | reverse complement strand
CCATCAGCTCTTCCATCGGCACCAGCTGGTCGCCATACGCCGCCAGGCGCAGGCTCTGCATGCCGACGATGCACGGCGCCCCGGTATTGCTCAGTTGATTGCCGATCTTCGACCAGTAGTCGGGCCACGGGGTGCCCTGGACGGTGATCTTGAGGCCCGGGTGGTCGGCCATTGCCACCGCGGTCACCGTCTCCCAGACCTTCTGGTCCGCTTCGCCTCCGATCCAGAACTGGAACGTCAGGTCCGCGCTCACCGGGGCCTCGGTTGGCGGGGCGCTTTGCGGCGGTGTGCTTTGCTGGGAGGCTTGCGGTTGCGGGGTGCCGGCGGAGCCGCCGCACGCCGTGGCAACTACCGCCGCGGCGACAATGCCCGCTACCCCTTTCCATCTACCGAGAGGACGCATGGTGCGGGAAGCCCTCCTCTTGCATCCGCCGCCGATCGTCCAGCATACTGAACACATGGCGGTAGGCTGGTCAGTATGGCCAACGCCCCGCGGGTAGTCAAGATACCAGACGCGGTTCAGCCTGCTGGCCGGCAGCAGCAAAGGACCGCCACTCAAACCGCCGCGCAAGGAGCAGAGACGATGACCGCAACCGTGCAGAGCGCCGAAGAGATCGGGGTCGACGGCGAGTCGCTTGCCCCGGCGGTCACGCGGGCCGGCGCGATCCTTGACCTGCTGGCCGAGAACGCGGGCACGGCTGCGGGCCCCAGCGAGCTGGCCCGGCGGCTCGGGCTGCCGAAATCATCGATCGCCAACATCTGCAATGCCCTCGCCGACGCGGGACTGGTGCGGCGCATCGGCACGGGCTTCGCCCTCGGCCGCAAGCTCGCCGAGCTCGGCGGCGCGTACCTGGCTTCGGTGGATCCAGTCCAGGAGTTCTACGAGGCCTGCCAGCTGCTGGCGACCGGGTCCGAGGAGACGGTCCAGCTGGCGGTCCTCGACGGCCTGGAGATGACGTACCTCGCCCGGCACGATGGTCGCCAGCCCGTCCGCCTCAGCTCCCAGATCGGACGGCGACTGCCGGCGACGGTCACCGCGACCGGCAAGGCAGCCCTCGCCTCGCTCGATGACGATGAGCTCGACCGCCGGCTCGCGGGCATCGAGACACTGCCGGTCCTGACCGCCAACTCGATCGCATCAGTCGAGGCGCTGCGCGACGAGCTGGCCGTTGTCCGCCGCCGAGGTTACGCGATGGATGACGAGGAGACGGTCGAAGGTGTCGTGTGCTTCGGGGTCCGAATTCCGGGCCGCCGTCCGGGCGAGGGACCCTACGCGGCCAGCATCACCGTTCTCAAGGCAAGGGCAACCGACGAGCGCGTCCCGCTCCTGATTGGCGACCTCCGGCTCCTGGCCGAGAAGCTCTCGGATCCCCTTCGCGAAGTTCCCGCGAAGCACCCGGCCGCGGTCGGCGAGGGGTAGGCCGCCCCTTTTCCGCGCCGACGATCAGGCCGGCTGTTCGCCCGACACCGCCGCGTCCGGCGCGATCAGGCCGGCGGCCCTCCGGCGGGCACCGGCGCGTCGGGGGCAATGAGCCCCTCCGCGCGGAGCTCCACCCACAGATCGTCCGGGATCGGTCGGCGCATCAACGCCGGGTACTCGTCGAGGTGGTCGATGCGACGGACACCCGCGACCAGCGAGCGAACCGCCGGGTGGGCCAGCGGGAACTGGATCGCCGCCGCGCGAAGGGGGACCGCCAGGCGCTCGCAGACCTCCGCCAGCCGGCGGGCCCGTTGGATGACATCGGCCGGAGCCGGCGTGTAGTTGAAACGGCTTCCGGGGCGCGGGTCGGCAAGGACCCCGCTGTTCATCACGCCCCCGACGAGGACCCCGATCCCGCGCTCGACGCACAGCGGCAGGAGCTCCGGCAAAGCCTCCTGGTCGAGCAACGTGTACCGACCCGCGACGAGGAAGGCGTCGAAATCACCTTCGCGGGCGAAGCGAGCGAGCATCGCCGACTGGTTCATCCCCGCGCCGATGGCCCGGATCAGCCCCTCCTCCCGGAGTCGGTGCAGGGCCGGGTAGGCCTCCTCGATCGCTGCCTGCCAGTGGTCGTCCGGATCGTGGATCAGGGCGATGTCGATGCGATCGAGGCCCAGACGTTCGAGGCTCTCCTCGATCGACCGCCGAACCCCATCGGCAGAGTAGTCGAAGACGATCCGGACCGGCTCAGTGCGCACGTAGAACGCGTCATCGCGGTCCCCGAACCGCTGTCGATCGATGTCCGCACCGGGGGCGATCTCCGCTGTCGGCCGGACCAGCCGGCCGACCTTGGTCGACAGCACGTAGTCGTCGCGGGGCCGGCCGGCCAGCGCCATCCCGACCCGTCGTTCGGCGTGGCCGTAGCCGTACAGCGGTGCCATGTCGAACAGGCGAACGCCGATGTCCCAGGCGTGGTCGACCGTGGCAATGGCATCGGCGTCGGAGACCGCCTCGAAGAGGCCGCCGATGGAGGCCGCGCCAAGGCCGAGGCGCGTCACCCGCAGCCCGGTTCGGCCGAGATCGAGGCGCTCGGTCGGCTCGAACGGCATGCATACCTCCCTGCGAGACCCGGCCGATCCCTGTTGACGCCGCGCGTCAGCCTATCGTATCGTTCAGTCCTCGGTCCACCGGCCAGAATGCTGAACGACGGGAGCCCACTTGCGCCTCATCACCTGTCGCACCGACGCGGGTGAGACCCTCGCCGTGGTGGATGACGAGCGCTGGCTGCCGGCGGTCGAAGTGCTCGACCGCGGGCCCCGGACGATCGTCGACCTGATCGACGGCGGGCCGGCCTTGCTCGCCTCGCTCCGCGACAGCATCGCATCCGCTGCCATCGCTGAGCGGGGCCATCCGCTCGGCGACGCATACCTTCTCGCCCCCGTCCCGCGGCCCGGCAAGGTCGTGGCGATCGGCCGGAACTACCGGGAGCACGCCACCGAAGAGGGCGTCGAGCCGCCGCCGGCGCCGCTCATCTTCGCCAAGTGGCCGAGCGCGGTCGTCGGGCCAGGCGCGGAGGTGCGCTGGGATCCGGCGCTGACCGGGAAGGTCGACTACGAGGCGGAGCTCGCCGTGGTCATCGGTCGGACCGCCCGCCGGGTCCCCGTCGAGTCGGCCCTCGAGCACGTCCTGGGCTACACCTGCCTGAACGATGTCTCCGCCCGCGACATCCAGTTCGGCGACGGGCAGTGGGTTCGCGGCAAGTCGCTCGACACGTTCTGCCCGATGGGCCCGGTCCTCGTCACGGCCGACGAGATCGGCGACCCGCAGGACCTCGCGATCCAGTGCAGCGTCGGCGACGAGCGCGTGCAGGAGGCGCGGACGTCGGCGATGTACTTCGGCGTCGCCGAGATCATCAGCTACTGCTCAGCCTCGTTCACCCTCGAGCCCGGCGACGTCATTGCCACAGGGACGCCCGGCGGGGTCGGGGTCTTCCGCGATCCGCCGCGATTCCTCGGCGATGGCGACCGGATGGTCGTGGAGATCGAGGGCATCGGGCGGCTCGAGAACGTCTGCCGCTTCGACCAGCCACGAGCGGTCGCGTGAGCGCCGAGGGGCCCGCAGGCGCGGCCACCGATCAGCGCCCGCCCGAGCGCTTCCTCGTGACCGGCGCGCTCGGCTGCATCGGCGCCTGGACGGTTCGCGAGCTGGTCCGCGAGGGCGTGCCGGTGGTGGCCTTCGACGTGGGCCGGGACACCCGCCGGCTGGCCCTGGTCATGACCCCGGAGGAGCTCGCGCAGGTGACCTTCGTGGTCGGCGACATCACCGATCTCGATGGCCTGTACCGGGCGCTCGAGGACCATTACATCACCAACGTCGTCCACCTGGCGGCCCTCCAGGTGCCGTTCTGCCGCTCCGATCCGCCCCTCGGGGCGCGGGTCAACGTGACCGGAACGGTCAACGTGTTCGAGGCCGTCCGCCGCCGCGCGGATGGGATGGCCCCGGTCGTCTATACCGGCTCGATCGGGATGTTCTCGGCGTCGGACGCGGACCCGGTCACCAATCGGTTGCGAGAGGACGCGGAGCCGCATCCTGGGAATCACTACGGCGTCTACAAGCATGCCAACGAGGGGACCGCCCGGATCTACCTTGCCGATGCCGGCGTCCCGAGCGTCGGCCTACGACCGATGACCGTGTACGGGGCCGGGCGAGACCAGGGCATGACGAGTGGGCCGACCGTTGCCATCGCTGCCGCCGTCCTGGGCGTGCCGTACCGGATCGACTTCGGCGGGACGACCCTCTTCCAGTACGCCGAGGATGTCGCGAAGACGCTCCTGCTGGCGAGCCGGGCCGCACCCGCCGGCGCGCGGGTCTACAACCTCGGCGGCAGCCCCGTCCCCATCGACGACTGGATCGAAGCGATCGAGGCGGTGGCGCCCGGGGCGCGCGAGCTGATCAGCCATGATCCGAGCCCGCTGCCCTTCCCGTCGGACATCGAGCACGAGGGAATCCGCGCGCTCGGCGCGGTCCCGGTCACGCCGTACCGCGAGGCGATCGCAGCGACGGCCGGGATCTACCAGCGGCTCAAGGATGAGGGCCGGCTCAACGCGGCCGAGCAGGGCGTCGCCGCCCCCGCGCCGGCGGGAACCTCGACGACCGGCCCGGCGCCTGCAGCGTCCACGTCGGCCGCCGTCGGAACGTCGTCGTCCGCCCGGTCGTCTGCCTGACCCATGGGTTAGCCTCGCTTCGTGCCCGTCTACGCCGATCCCGTCGACGGCCTCGCCGTTCCGGCCAAGCTCCTCCAGGCCTGGACGGCGAGGCTCGTCGAATCAGTCGGAACACCGCCCGACATTGCGGCTGACGTTGCCGAGGTCCTCGTGGCGTCGGACCGGCGCGGGATCGCCTCGCACGGGACCGCGCGCCTCCCCAACTACGTCGCCTTGATCGAGGCGGGCGTGATGGATCCCGCGGCCCGGCCCGCCGTCGACGCCGGCCGACCGGCGCTCCAGCGATTCGACGCGGGGAACGGCTGGGGCCATCACGCCGGCCGGGTGGCCATCGATGCGGCGATCGCCGCCGCCCGGGAGCTGGGCTCGGCGACCTCGATCGTTCACAACTCCAACCACTACGGGATCGCCGGCTGGTACGCCCTCCGGGCGAGCCACGCCGGGATGATCGGCATCTCCCTCTCCAACACCTCGCCGTTGGTGGCCCCCACGCGCTCGCGCCGGCCGATGCTCGGCACGAACCCGATCGCCATTGCCGCGCCGGCCGGTCGCTTCGGGGCCTTCTGCCTGGACATGGCGACGTCCACGATCCCTCGGGGCCGGATCGAGGTGGCGGCGCGCCGCGGCGAGCTGCTACCGGTCGGCTGGGCCATCGATGCGGATGGCCTTCCGGCGACGACGCCCGAGGCCGCGCTCGGCGGGGCGCTCCATCCGCTCGGCGGCGAGGAGGCGACCGGCGGCCACAAAGGCTACGGGCTTGCGTTGGCAGTCGACCTGCTGACCGGCGTCCTCGGCGGGGCGGCGTTCGGGCCCAACATCGTCGGGCTCTTCAGCACCGAGGCGCCGTCGGACCTGGGGCAGGCGTTCTTGGTCATCGACCCGGCGGCCATCGGCAGCCTCGAGGCCTTCGAGACTCGCCTCGAGGGCTACCTCGAGCAGCTCATCGCGGCACCGCTCGCCGCGGGGGCGCCGGGGCGCGTCCTGGTCCATGGCGAGCCGGAGGCCGAGGCGGAGCGACGGGCCGACGAGCGCGGCGTGGTCATCGATACCGTCCATGCGCGCGGCCTGCGCGACCTCGGCGCACGGCTGGGCGTCCCGTTCGAGCCGATCGCCGGGTGACCGACCAGTACGACGTCGTCGTCATCGGCGGCGGGATCGTCGGGCTGGCGACGGCCTACCGCCTCATCGAGGCCCGCCCGGACCTGCGGGTCGCCATCCTCGAGAAGGAAGCCGAGCTGGCGACGCACCAGTCGGGCCACAACAGCGGCGTTCTGCACGCCGGGCTGTACTACGCGCCGGGATCGTTGAAGGCTCGACTCTGCCAGGAGGGCAAAGCCGCGATCGAGGCGTTCGCCGCGGCGCACGACATCCCGTTCGAGCGGTGCGGCAAGCTGGTCGTGGCCCTCGACGAAAGCGAGCTCGGGCGATTGGCTGCCCTGCGCGAGCGGGCCGTCGCGAACCGCGTCCCTGGGATCGAGGAGGTGGGACCCGAGCGGATCCGCGAGCTTGAGCCGCACGCCGCCGGAATCCGCGGGCTGTGGAGCCCCGAGACCGGGATCATCGACTTCCGTCGCGTCGCCCTGGCGATGGCTGGCGACCTCGAGCGTGCGGGTGTCGTGATCCTGACGGGTCGCGAGGTCCGCAGCCTCGACGAGCGCGGCGGGGAAGTGGTCGCCACGACGGCCGGGGGCGAGGTGCGGGCCAGCCTCGTGGTCGCCTGCGCGGGCCTCCAGGCCGACCGGGTCGCGGCCCTCAGTGGCTCCCGTGAAGGACCGCGGATCGTCCCGTTCCGGGGCGACTACTACACCCTGACGGCCGACGCCCGGCCCCTCGTTCGCGGGCTGATCTATCCGGTCCCCGATCCGCGTTTCCCGTTCCTGGGTGTCCACTTCACGAAGCGGATCGACGGCCAGGTCTGGGCGGGCCCGAACGCGGTCCTGGCGTTCGCCAGGCAGGGCTACCGGCGGCTCGACATCTCACCGCGGGACCTGCTCGGCACGCTCACGGATCCGGGGTTCGTCCGCCTTGCCGTCCGCTACCTCGGGACCGGCCTCGCCGAGATGTGGCGGGACTGGTGGAAGCCGGCGTTCGTCCGGGAGCTGCAGCGCTACGTCCCCGAGATCCGGGCTGACCAGCTCACCTTCGGTCCATCCGGCGTCCGAGCCCAGGCCCTGAACCGAGATGGGACATTGGTCGACGATTTCGTGCTCGACGGCAGCGCCCGGATCCTCCACGTTCGCAACGCCCCCTCGCCGGCGGCGACGAGCGCGCTGGCCATCGGCTCGAACCTGGCGACGACCGCCCTGGAGCGCCTGGCCGCGGCTTGACCTCGCGTTTAGGCCGCGGGCTGCAGCTCCGAAAGCCGCACAACGTGATCGAGGTGCGGTTTCCCGCCGTCGTGGATCTCCAGGTGGATCTCCGGGTCTGGCGTCGACCAGTTGATCTCGACGATCCCGAACTTGCGATTGCTGTTCAGCAGCTCGCCGATCCGGTTGGGGTTGTTCCACTGGCCGACGGCCCAGGTCTCGGTCTGGTCCATTCCCGAGGGCGTCAGGTCGTAGGTCGGGTAGCCGAGGGCCGTCGCGTCGTCGGGATGCCGGCTCAGCTCGGCGAAGTGCATGTCGCCCGAGACGAAGACGACGCCGGGCACACCCATCTCCCGGATGAGCGCGTACAGGCGTTCTCGCTCGAGCGGCGAGTCGCCCCAGCCCTCCCACTCCTCGTCGATGTCGTAGTCCTGGATGACCTGGATCCCGCTGCCGATGATCCGGATCGCCGCCGGTTCCGCCAGGCGTTCGCGCAGCCAGGCCCACTGCTTCGCGCCGAGGATGGTCCGGGCCGGGTCCTCGCCGGCGTAGTCGTAGGGGTCGAGGTTGTAGCGGTTGTCGAGCAGGATCACCTGGACCGCCCGGTCGCCCGAGCCGTAGGTCTTCGCGGAGTAGACGCCGGGCAGGGACGTCGAAGCGTCGCCCGCTGAGCCCCAGAAGCGGAGGAACTCCGCCTTCGCCTCATCGCGATGCGGCCACGTCCGGTTGGCGTTGTTCCAGCCATAGTCGTGGTCGTCCCAGACGGCCATCATCGGCGTGGTCGCTGCCAGCGCCTGGAACCGCGGGTTCGCTCCGAGGGTTTCGTAGAGAGCGCGCATGGCCACGGGGTCCTCGGTGTCGGCGTAGATGTTGTCGCCCAGCCACAGCATCAGATCGGGCTGGAGGGCCGCGATGTCCTCGAGGGCCGGCCCGCCCGCCGCGTTGCGGAGGCAGGACCCGATCGCGATCCGCATCGTGGCGCTCGTGTCTCGGCTCGGCGGCGCCGCCCTCGTTGCGATGGGGATCGGCGTGCCGGGCACGAAGCTCGCGGCGCACAGTGTCGAGTCGCTGAACGGGCATCCGGGTGCGCTCGTGGGAACCGGGGATCCGCCCGGTGCCCCTGAGCAGGCGGTCACGGCCAGGGCGATGATCGAGATGATCGCGACCAACCCGCGCCGCGTGGCCACGAATCGGCTACCGCGCGCCGGCCGTCTCGGGTTCCGCGACGCTGACCGGCAGGTCCTGGAGGAGCGGCGGGGTCCACGCCCAGGCGGCGCCGTGGTGCTTGCCGACGGCGCCGTGGCGCGCCGACTCGACCCGCAGCGGCAGCCCGAAGATCTCGATGAAGCCCACGGCGGAGGCGTGATCGAAGGCATCGCCCTCGTCGTACGTGGCGAGATCCTTGTCGTACAGCGACAGCGGCGAGCGGCGCCCGGCGATGACCGCCGAGCCGTGATCGAGCCGCATCCGGACCTCGCCCGAGACGACCCGCTGCGACGACGCGACGTACCCGCGCAGGTCGCGATGGAGCGCTGAGAACCAGAGTCCGTCGTAGGTCAGGCGGGCGTGCTCGTCGGCCACGAGGCGGTTGAACCGCAGGGTGTCCTTGGACAGCGTCAGGCCCTCGAGGGCCCGGTGCGCCGCATGGAGCACGGTCGCGGCGGGTGCCTCGTAGATCTCGCGGCTCTTGATGCCCACCAGCCGGTCTTCGACGTGGTCGATCCGCCCGACACCGTGCTGGCCCGCGAGGCTCGCGACCCGGTCGACAAGCTCGACCGCGGGCAGCGGATCGCCGTCGACGCTGGTCGGGACGCCGCCCTCGAAGGCAATCGTGAGCTCGACCGGGTCTGGCGCCGCCCCCGGGTCCACGGTCCACTCGTACACGTCGGCCGGCGGTGAGACCCACGGATCCTCGAGCACCCCGGTCTCGATCGAGCGACCCCAGAGGTTCACGTCGATCGAGTAGGGCGACGCCTTCGTGATCGGGATCTCGATGCCCCGCTCGTTGGCGTAGTCGATCTCCTGCTCGCGCGACAGCCCCATCCCCACCCGCATCGGCGCGATCACCGCGAGGCCCGGATCGAGGGCATGGACGGCCACGTCGAAGCGGACCTGGTCGTTGCCCTTGCCGGTGCAGCCGTGGGCGACCGCGTCGGCGCCCTCCTTCTGGGCGACCTCGACCAGCAGCTGCGCGATCAACGGGCGGGCGAGGGCGGTGGCCAAGGGATAGGCGCCCTGGTACAGCGCGTCGGCCTGGAGGTGCGGCCACACGAAGTCGGTCACGAACCGCTCGCGGGCATCGACCACGTAGGCCTTGCTGGCTCCGGCCGACATCGCCCGTCGCTCGACGCCCTCGCGCAGGGAGCCGCCACCGACGTCGACGGTCAGGGTCACAACGTCGCAGTCGTACTGCTCGCGCAGCCAGGCCACGGCGACCGAGGTGTCGAGTCCGCCGGAATAGGCGAGGACGACCTTCTTCATCGAGGAACCTCCGAGTCGATGGCGTTTGACGCCGATCGTTGCAGCTGGCTGAACCGCTCGCGCCAGCGCTCGAGCGCGGGCGGGTCGGCGAAGAGCACGAGCAAGGTGTTGTCGCCGGCGACGGTCCCCACCTGCTCGTCGAGCGGCGATTCATCGATCGCCTGGGCGATCACGCTGGCGGTGCCCGGTGACCCCGTGAGGACGAGGATCAGGCCGCTTCGTGCGACCCTGATCGGGATGTCGGCGAGGATCCGGCGAAGCCGCTCGGTGGCGGCGGCGGGCGCAGCAACGGTCCCGGGTCCGGCCGGCCCGGCGGCGGCCGCTGGGCCGGCCATGTCCTCGGGCAGGACGTAGACGTGACGGCGACCGCGCCACAGCTTGACCAGCGCGAGGTCGGCGATGTCCCGCGAGACGGTTGCCTGGGTTGCCGCGATGCCGCGCCGCACGAGCCGGTCGACGAGCTCACGCTGCGAGCCGACGCCCTCGCGGGCGACGATCTCGCGGATCGCCTGGCGACGCTCCGCCTTGTTCGCGACGTGCGGCTCGGTCGTCATGCCACGCTCGTCACGGTCAGGCCACGCTCGCGTGGGCGGCCCGCGCCCGGGTGAGCCTGGTCCCGAAGGTCGGATCCTCGATCGCCCGGGTCAGGGCTCCCGGCGCGCTCCCATCGGCGATGATCGCCTCGGTCTCCTCCCAGGCGAGGGCGCCGAGGGCGGCCCGGACCTTGGGCACCATGCCGCCCGCGATCGTGCCGTCGGCGATCAGGGCCTCCGCCTCGGCCGCGGTCAGCGTCGAGAGCTTTGCGCCCGAGGTGTCGCGGACCCCGTCGACGTCGGTCATGAGCACCAGCTGCCGCGCGCCGAGGCCGGCGGCGATGCCCGCGGCCGCGTCGTCGGCGTTGACGTTGCAGACGATCCCGTTCTCGTCCCGCGCCAGCGGTGCGACCACCGGGACCTGGCCGACCACGAGCAACTGGTCCAGCAGGTCGCGACGGAGGCCTTCGACGGCCGCCACCAGGCCGAGCTCGGGAATGCGATGGGCGATCAGCAAGCCGCCGTCGACGCCCGACAGCCCGACCGCATCGACACCGAGGGCGCGCAGCCCGGCGACCAGCTCGCTGTTAATCACGCCGCGAAGGACCGCGGCCGCGACTTCCAGGGCCGCAGCGTCAGTGACACGCAGGCCGCCTTCGAAGCGCGACTGGACCCCGAGGCGGTCGAGCCACTCGGTGATCCGGCGACCTCCGCCGTGGACCAGGATAGTCGGCCGCTTCCGTGAGATCGCGGCAACTTCATCGAGGACCTGCGACTGGTCGGCAATGGTCGTCCCGCCCAGCTTGACGACCAGGGTCTCGCTCACGTCGTGTACTCCGCGTTCTCGCGGACGTACTCCTCGGTCAGGTCGCAGCCGAAGGCTTCGCCGGTGCCGTCGCCCAGACCGAGATCGAGCCGGATGAGGATCTCCGAGCCGGCCATCGAGGCCCGTGCCGCGTCGCGATCGAATGCCACGGGTCCGCCCGCACGACCGTCGAAGACCAGGTGGCCCGCGATCGCGATGCGCAGCCGATCGGGATCCAGGTGGGCCGGTGACCCAGCGCGCTCGGCCGCTTCGGCTACCGGGATCCCGGACGCCGCGAGGACGGCGGCGTCGGCCAGCCTGGCGTTTCCCGCAGCGTCGGCGATCCGGCCCCAGTTCGGGTCGCGGCCGTGCGCCGCCGCCTTGACGAGGCTGCTGGAGATCACGACGCGCGCAACGGCGCGGGCCTCGGCATCGTTGGCCGCTCCGCTGACCTGGCAGGTGAGGAGCGCGCCAGCTCCTTCGCCGTCGGCGGCCTGCTGGCGGGCGAGATCCCGGGCAACCGCGACGACGGCCGCCTCGAGCGTCGCTTCGGCCTCGGAGCCCGGCTCGGGGATCGCGGCCCCGGCGGCGCCGGAGGCGAGCAGGAAGACCGTGTCATTGGTGCTGGTGTCGCCGTCGATCGACAGCTGGTTCCAGGTCGTCACCCCGGCGCGACCGAGGATCCCGGCGAGCTGCTCGGGCCCGGCGGCTGCATCGGTGAGGAGGACCGCGAGCATCGTGGCCATCCGCGGATGGATCATCCCGACCCCTTTGGCCATACCCGAGACGCGAACCGGCACCGACCCGCCGCTCGGGCCGGGGAGCTCGATCTCGACGGTCGCGACCTTGCGCGTGGAATCGGTGGTGCGCAGGGCGGTGGCGGCCGCACCAAACCCCTCGCCGTCGAGCGCGAGCTCCGGCACGAGCGCGGCGACGCCGGCCGCGACCCGCTCGAGCGGCAGTCGGGTGCCGATCACGCCGGTCGAGAGGTGGAGGACGTGCGAGGGGTGGATCTCCAGGGCCTCGGCGACGAGGCTGCCGATCTGGGCCTGGTCGGCCTCGCCCGCCGGCCCCGTCGCCGCGTTCGCCGCGCCGCTGGTCGAGACGATCGCGCTGGCCCAGCCGAACGCGCCCGCCCCGGACGGATCCGTCGCCGCGAGGTTCGCCCGGCTCCGCCGAACCGGCGCAGCGGCAAGGGTGTTCAAGGTGAAGATTCCGGCCGCGGGAATCGGCCCGTCGATCGCGGCGATCAGGGCGAGGTCGGGCCGCCCGCTGGCCTTGATGCCGCAGGCCATTCCGCCGGCCCGAAAGCCACCCGGGATCGCAGCCGTCCGCTCGACGGACGGGAGCGTCGACGACAGAGGGCCCAGGACCTCGATGGTCTCGCTCGTCATCGGTCCGCCTACGGCGCCAGCGGCAGCGCTTCGAGACCGGCGGTCTCGGGCAGCCCGTGGACGATGTTGAAGGCCTGGACCGCCTGGCCGGCCGCGCCCTTGACGAGGTTGTCGATGACGCCGAACGCGAGGATCCGCCCCGTTCGTCCGTCGTGGTGGACATGGACCAGCGCGTTGTTGCTGCCGGTGACGTGCTTCGTGGCCGGCGGCGCGGCGACGACCCGCACGAACGACTCGCCATCGTAGGCGTCGGCATAGAGCGCATCCAGCTCGGCCTGGTCGACCGGTCGGGTCGGCCGGACATGGCAGCTGGCGAGGATGCCGCGGGTCATCGGGATGAGGTGCGGCAGGAAGTCGACTGGAAGAAAGGCGGGGGAATCCTTCGCCATTCGAGCGTCAGCGGTCACCCGAGCTTCCGGGGCAAACGCCAGCGCGAGCTCCTGCTCGATCTCGGCCGTGTGACGGTGGCCGCCGACGCCGTACGCGCGGACGCTCTCATTGACCTCGGAGAACAGCATCTCGGGCTTCGCCTCGCGGCCCGCGCCGCTGACACCGCTCTTGGCGTCGACGACGACGTCGGCGATCAGGCCCGCGCGGGCAAGGGGAGCGAGGGCGAGCAGCGTTGCCGTGGGATAGCAGCCCGGAGCACCGACGATCGCCGTCTCGGCGGTTCGCAGTCCGGCAAGCTCGGCCCGGTGCAGCTCCGGCAGCCCGTAGATGGCGCTGCCCAGCAACTTCGGAGCAGGGTGCTCGAAGCCATACCAGCGCGGGTAGTCGGCGGGATTGCGGAGCCGGAAGTCGGGCCCCAGGTCGATGACCGCCACGCCCCGAGCGGCGATCGCCGGGACCTGTGCGGCGGCCGCGCCATGCGGTAGCGCGAGAAACACCGCGTCCGCCTCGGCGGTCGCGCGCTCGACGTCGTCGTCGATCGTGAGCCCGGTTCCGCCCAGATGCGGATGGATGCCGCCGATCGGCTCGGCGTCGCGACCGCGGCCGGTCAGGCCGACGATCTCAACGTTCGGATGTCGCACAAGGATGCGGACGAGATCGCCGCCGGCGTAGCCCGTCGCTCCGACGACGGCCACACGGAACCGCCCCGCGTGGCGATCGCGGTGGAACGCGGTTCCGGGCTGGGAGACGGCGGTAGATGGCATTGACGCATGACTATACATGAAGTCTGCATGACTATGCACGGCGGCGCCGCGTGGGCCCGCCAGTTCGGCGTCGAATGCGGGACGATCTCGACTATCGTTCTCCAGAGCGAGCTTCTCGCCAGTCGGGTGCGTTGACCTCGGATTGAACGGGCTCCGGATCCTCGCCGCCGCCGCCTTTCTCGCGGGTTGCTCCGCGAGCCAGGGCTCGATTGCTCCGACTCCGGGTTCTGAGCCAACCGGCCCTGTCGACGTTCCGGTCCTCGCGACACCCGATCTGTCCGACCGACCGCTCGCCTGGTTCGCGCCGCTTCCTCCGACGCTCCCGCAGGTTCCCGGCCGGATGTTCACCGGCTCGGACGACTTCTTCGATCTCTTCGAGGCCGGAGCGGCATGGGATGAGGCCGCCGGCCATATCAAGGTCTTCAAGCTGTACGGCGGCTGGACGCCCGACTTCGTCTCCGATCGCCAGCTGCGCCGGGCCGTCGAGGACATCCGGCGTCGCGGCATGGCGCTCGCCGTCGAGGCCGGGCCGCTGGCGGTCGGTGACTGCGGAGCTGGGATGGAGTCGTTTGCCGGCCCGGATGAGGCGCGCGGGTTCGTCGAGCAGCTCCAGCGCATCGGCGCCACGGTCGACTTCGTGGCGTTCGACGAGCCGCTCTATTTTGCCAAGCTCGCCGACGGACCGGCAGCCTGTCACTGGGACGCCGCCCGAATTGCGCGCGAGATCGTCGAATACGTGACCGTCGTGCGGACGGCCTACCCTGCCGCGAGATTCGGTGACATCGAGCCACTCATCGCACCGCTCGACGCGGACGATATCGACGAATGGCTGGTGGCGTACGAACAGGCGGTTGGCGAGCCGTTGGCCTTCATCCACATGGACATCGACTTTGCCCGGCCGGGCTGGCAGGAGGTCGCCCTCGCGATCGAGGCGGTCGGTGACCGCAAAGGCGTCGAGACGGGTTTGATCTACACGGGTCCGCGGGAGGCTGCCACCGATCTCGAGTGGATCCAGAATGCCGGCGAACGGGTCAAGGAGTATGAGGTCATGGGTGGCGGCAAGCCTGACCATGTCGTGTTCCAATCCTGGGTCGACCATCCCGACCGCGTCCTGCCGGAGACTGATCCGACGACGTTTACGGGCTTC
>DASQFM010000203.1:0-9669 GCA_035633135.1 Candidatus Eiseniibacteriota bacterium | reverse complement strand
GCCACCGCCTCGGTGCTCCTGCGCTCGTTCCCGCTGCTGCTCCTCGGGACCCTGCTCATCGGCTTCGGCAACAGCTCCAGCCTGTTGTCGCGGTACGCGGCGGCGGACCTCGTGGCGCCGCAGCGCCGTGCGTCGGCCATCGGCCTCGTTGTGTGGGGCTCCACGGTCGGCGGGGTTGTCGGGCCGTGGCTCGTTCCCATCTCCGGCTCGGTCGCCGTTGGCGCCGGCTTGCCGCCGCTCGCCGGCCCGTATCTCGTGCCGGTTGTCACGGTCGGTCTCGCGGCCGTGCTGTCGTTCCTGCTGCTGCGGCCGGACCCGTTCGCCCTCGCCCACCACTCGACCGTCCGCCAGGCCTCGGATCCCGACGCCGCCCCCGTCGCGACGATCCTGCGGCGGCCGAGCGTCCTTGCCGCGATCGTCGCGCTCATCGCCGGCCAGTTCACGATGGTCCTGATCATGACCATGACGCCGCTGCACATGACCGCCCACGGGCACGGGCTCGACATCGTGGGCGTCGTGCTGAGCGCCCACGTCGCAGGCATGTATGCCCTGGCACCGATCTCCGGCCGGCTCACCGAGCGCCTCGGATCCGTGCCCACGATCTTCCTCGGCACGGCGGTGCTCGTGACCGCGGCTCTGATGGCGGCCCTCGCCCCGCCGGAAGGTGGCAACGTCCTGCTGGTCGCGCTGTTCCTGCTCGGCTTTGGCTGGAGTCTCGGCTTTGTCGCCGGCAGCGCGATGCTGTCCACGGGCCTGGAGCTCTCCGAACGGACCCGGATCCAGGGCTTCGTCGATGCCTTGATCTGGAGCACCTCGGCGGTGGCCAGCCTCGGATCGGGCGTGATCGTCGCCACGGCCGGCTACACCGGTCTCGGGATCCTCGGCGCCCTGCTGGTCGTTATCCCGATCTGGGTGCTCCTCTCGCGGCGCCGGGCGATCGCCGGACTCGCCACCTAGGATGCCGGGGCGGGCACCAGCTCGCGAACGAGCCATGCTGCCAGCGTTCGGGCGCAACCAACGACCTCGTCGAGCGGCACCCACTCGTCGGCTGAATGCGCCGCCGTCACCTCGCCCGGCCCGAACATCACCGTCGGCGTCCGCCCCTCGTTGACCAGCAGCCGCATGTCGGCGCCGTAGGGCTCGCCGAGGAGCGCCGGTCGGCGGCCAAGAGTGGCATCGGCGACGTCGGCGAGCCCGACGGGCAAGGGATGGTCCGCGGGCATACGGGCCGAGGAGAACTTCCCGCCGCCGAGCTCCACCCTCGCCGGATGCTCGCGCAGGAATGGGTCGGCCGCGCACGCCGCCGCGATGCAGGACCGAAGATCGACCTCGGCATCGCGCCAGGTCTGGCCGAGCCTGACCCCATAGCGGCCCTCGGCAACGACGCGATCCATGACGGTGGACGCCCACTCGCCGCCCTGGACCTTCCCGACGATCGTCGGATACGGCAGGCCGAGGACCGTCATCAGGGGGTCGCGCTCCGCCGCGTTGCGGCGCGACTCGTCATCCTCGAGTGCTCGCACGAGCAACCCCAGCTTGTCGAGCGCGGACACGCCCTCCCGCCGGACCGACGCATGCGCAGCCTTGCCCGGAACGGTGAGCCGGAAGGTGATCGCGCCGGCGTGGGCGATGATGACATCCATGCCGGTCGGCTCGGTGATGACGGCCGCCTCGCCGGTTGCGCCGGCCCGGATCGCGGCCAGCATGCCCTGGCCGCCGTCCTCCTCCGAAGGCACGCTGGCGACGAGGACCTCGCCCTCGAGCCGCTCCGTGAGGCCGGCCGCAGTGATGGCCCGCACGGCGCCGAGGATCGACGCCACGCCGCCCTTCATGTCGACCGCGCCGCGCCCGTAGAGCCGGCCGTCCTCGATCTCGGCCGCCCACGGGTCGCGGGTCCAGGTGTCGTGGTCGCCAACGGGCACCACGTCGACGTGACCGACGAGCAGGATCCGGCGGCCGCCTGGTTTGCCGAGACGACCGAACACGATCGGCAGGCGATCGCGCGGCATCTCCGCGCCCGGCCAGTCCGGGTCATCGCGGGCGAAGGCGACCGGGTCCACCTCCAGGCGCTCCACGTCGCAACCCGCGTCGTCGAGCAGGCGCGCCACGAGGTCCTGGACAGCGCTCTCGTCGCCGGTGACGCTCGGAACCCGGACCAGCGATGCGAGGGCGTCGACGATCGCGTCGGCGTCGACGGCGTCGGACGCGCGCCGCTCGAGCTCCGTGAGCCCGCCTGGCGGCGTCAACCGCGGAGGATCGGGCGGGTCATGCAGGTCGGCCCGCCGGAGCCGTTGACCCCGATCTCGGAAGCCTCGTACGTGTGGACCTCACAGCCGGCCGCCGCGAGCGCCGCGGCCATCCGGGGATTGCCTGCCGCGGTAATGACGACGCCCGGCCGCACCACCAGGACGTTGCAACCCAGGCTCAGGAACTCCTCCTCGGGCACCTCGATCGTCCGGATGCCGAGGTCGCCCAGGAGCTGCCACAGCCCAACCGGCAGAAGCGGCAGGTACACCACCGCGAGATCGTCCGCGATGGGATGGATCACCGACAGGAGGTGGATGAGCTTCGCCTGGCCCTTCCAGTACGGCACGTCGAAGACGCGGACGTCGCCGCCAACGAGGGCCCCCAGCTGGCGCGCCCCTTCGTCGTTGGTGCGCAACGTCCGGCCGATGCAGAATAGGTCGGGCCGCAGCCAGAACGTGTCGCCGCCCTCGACCAGGCCCGGTGGCTCGATGCGGCCGACTGTGGGGATGCCGTGGGCCATGGTCCAAGCCTCGAGGACGGGCGGCTCGGCCTGCCGGTTCGGCTTTCCCGGCCGGAGCGGGATCGCGCCGCGGTCGTTGATGAGCAGCGGATCGAAGGTGTAGAGCAGGTCCGGGCTGGCGATCTCTGCGTCGAGGAGGTGGACGGTCGGACCCAATGACGCGAGCAGGTCGACGAAGGCTGCGTGCTCGCGCTGCGCGACGTTGAGATCGACCGGGTGGAGGAAGCCGTAGGCCGGATCGTCGTACGCGGCGCCGAAGGCCGGCCCCGGCGCCTTCACCAGCACCTCCCGCAATGGCGCGGTCATGCTCTGGGCGCCGAAGGTGCGGGTGGCGGGCTGCACGGTCATCGTCCAAGGATACGCACGGGCAGCAGGCTCCCGCGAGCGCGAAGGGGCCCCGACACGCGCCCAGGCCCGCGTCGTATCTCCCGGGAAGTACACCTGGGAGCCAACGGTCGTCCAACCGGTGATCGCCCCGACCGCCGGCAACGCAACTGAATCGATGACCTACCCCATTCGCTGACCAACGTTGCCCGGCGGGCCAAAGCGGCCCGCCGCGAAGGTCGCCTGGATCCGTTCCCCAGCACCGAGCACGAGCTCGGCGACCTGCTTCGCCGACGCTGGCCCGGTCGAGATGCCCCACGGGCCGTGGCCCGCCGCCACGAAGACGTTCTCGAGCCATGGCACGAGCCCGACGAGCGGCCGACCGTCACTCGCGACGGGGCGGGCGCACGCACGAACTTCACGAATTGGTGCGTCGAGGATGGCCGGGACGAATCTCGTCGCTCGCTGCAGGATCCGCTCGGTCCACGCTTCGGGATCCGGCTCGTCCGCGAGGAAGGTCGAGCCGACCGCCGAGACGCCGGCGGCCGTGACGAGGCTGAACTCGGGGGCCTCGATGGGACCCGTCGCGGCGCCCGGTGAACCGATGTGGGTGGCGCTCGCCTCCGCCACGGGGATCCCGGCCCGGGCGACGACATCGCCGGTGCCGAGGGCCTCGTCCATCTCCGCCTCCTCCATTACGTGGCGAGGCGGGTTGGCGAGGAGCGTCTCGACGACGACGCCCCAGCGCGGCGCGATCGGCCGCCACGAACCCGCAGGGTCGAGGAGCTCCGGGGTCCACGGGCCGGCGGCAACGAGAACGGCGCCGGCGGGCTCGAGGCGGCCCGCGACCTTCACGCCCACGCAGCGGCTGCCGTCCATCGCGAGGCGCGCGGCGTGGCCCTGCCGGATCGCGACGCCGGAGAGCTCTGCCAGGGTCGCAAAGGCGTAGGTCGGCGCGGACGGAACGATCGGGTAGCCCATCTCAACGCGGCAGGCTGAGACCTCCGGATGCAATCCCGGCTCGAGCCCATGGAGGTCGTCGTCGGCGAGCGCCGTCGGGTCGAGCGCCGGAAAGGCGGCGTGCAGATGCTTGGCGAGGAGCTCGGTCACGCGCTGGTGCCTTGAGACGAACAGCAGCCCTGTCGGACGGTCGCTCAATCGGAAGCCGGCCTCGGGAACCTGGTCGGCCAGCCGCCGGTAGAGGTCCACGGTCTCGAAATACAGTGGGACGAGCGCCGGATCGAACGGGTGCTGGACGACCCCGGAATTTCGCCCGGACGCGCCGGCCGCGAGGGCCTCGCGCTCGTACAGCGTGACCCTGGCGCCACCCTCGGCGAGGAACGCGGCGGCAGCCGTTCCGACGATGCCCCCACCGATGACCGCGACGTCGGGTGCCGGCGGCCTCACCCCCCCGCCGCGGCTCCGACAGTCCCCGCGCGGCCGGCGATCGCCGTGAGCTCGGTCACGAGGCGGTCGATCTCGGCCGCCGTGTTGTAGTGAGTGAGCCCGATCCGGACCACGCCGCCCGGCGCGAGACCGAGACGCTCGATCAGCCCGGTGGCGTAGAAGTCGCCGTCCCAGACCGCGATCCCCGCCTCGCCCAGGCGCGCGGCCACGGCGGCCGACGCCATGCCCTCGACCGTGATCGCGGCGGTGGGGGTGCGGCGGTCGAAGGAGGTCCGGTCGGTGATCCCGAATTGCCTGACGCCGGGGATGGCGTCGAGGCCGTCGACGAGGTGTCGATAGAGGTCCAGCTCGTAGCTCCGGATCGCGGCCATGCCGGCCAGGATCCGGTCGCGGCGTGTCGCGGCCCGCGATGCGCCGCCATTGACGACGCCGACGTCGGCGAGGTAGTCGACCGCGGCGAGCGCGCCGGCGTCGCCCTCGAAGTTGCCGGTCCCGGTCTCCAGCGGATGGGGGGCCGGCCGGACCTTGTATGTCGGAAGGGCCTCGAGCACTTCGCGGCGGACGTACAACGCGCCGATGTGCGGCCCGAAGAACTTGTAGGCCGAGCAGACCACGAAGTCGGCGCCGACGGCGCGCGCATCGAGCGCGAGATGCGGCGCGGCGTGGACCGCGTCGACGTAGGTCCAGGCGCCAAGGGCGCGAGCCCGGGCGGCCACCTCCGCGACCGGATTGATCGTGCCGACGGCGTTCGATGCCCAGCCGAACGCGACGAGCCGGGTCCGAGGCGACAGCACCCGATCGAGATCCTCGAGACGCAACGTGCAGTCCTCGAGGCGCGGCTCCCAGTAGCGGATTGAAAGACCCCGATCGGCCGCGACCTTCAGCCACGGGTCCACGTTGGCCTGGTGATCGAGGCCGGTGACCACGATCTCGTCGCCCGGCTCGAGCGCCGCACCGATGGCGCGGGAGACGTGGAAGGTCAGGGTCGTCATGTTCGCGCCGAGGGCGATCTCGTCCCCGTCGACGCCCAGCAGGGCACCCAGCGCAGAGTGGGCTTCCTCGACCAGCGCATCGGATCGACGCGAGGTCATGAACGCGCCGCCGTGGTTGGCGTTCGACTCGCGGTAGTAGCGCTCGACCGCCGAGATGACGCTCGCCGGAACCTGCGTCCCGCCCGGTCCGTCGAAGAACGCGATGGGCCGACCGGCGTCGGCCAGGGCCAGGGCCGGAAAGCGGCGCCGGAGCGCCTCGACGTCGAAATTGGTCATCCGCGGATGCTAGCGCGCCTGGCCCCGCCCGCCCGGTTCGTAGACATGTCAACCAATCCGGCCGTAGGATGCTTTCCGTGCAGACCCTCGAGCGAACCACGCCGACACTAGCCCCGCGTGATCCCCGACTGGCTCCGTGGCGGGCATTCATGCGCGCCCACGCCCAGCTCGCGCGCCGGCTCGACGAGGATCTGCGAACGGAGCACGGGCTGTCCCACCAGGAATACGTCGCCCTCCTCTTCCTCGCTGAATCGCCCGACCGCCGGCTGCGGATGGGTCGCCTGGCCGAGGTGCTGATCCTCTCGAAGAGCGGCGCCACGCGCCTGATCGATCGCCTCGTGGTGGACGGCCTCGTGGAGCGGCTGTCGTGCCCGAGCGACGCCCGTGGCGCCGAGGCACAGCTCACGGAGGGGGGCCTCGATCGGCTGCGAGCGGCCGCGCCGACGCACCTCCGCGGGATCGCGGACTACTTCCTGTCAGCGATCGACCAGCCCGACCTCGAGGTCATCCAGCGAGCGATGACCGACGTGGCCGATCGGATCTGTGCCGCCCCAGAGCCGGCGCGCTCCGCGCCTCGCGGCACACCGGCGGAGGCCCGCCAGGCCGCTCGCTGAGCGGCACCCTCTACACCGGCACCTCCGGCTTCGCCTACCGCGACTGGGCGCCACGGTTCTACCCGGCCGGCGTCCGGGCCGGTGGGCTCCTGCACGCCTATGCCGAGCGGCTGCCGGCGGTCGAGCTGAACGCCACCTTCCATCGGCGCCCGTCCGCGGAGGCGATCGCCGGCTGGATCAAGGCCACGCCGGCGGCGTTCCGATTCGCCGTGAAGGCCCAGCGCGGCGCCGCTGTCCGTGCGCTCCTGCAGGCTCCCGAAGAGAGCGTCGAGTGGCTGACCGCACCACTCGGCGGTTTCGGCGACCGTCTCGGGGCGGTGCTGTGGCGCGTCCCAGCGCCGATCCGCCGTGGTGGGCCGTCGTTTGGGGGCGACGCGGCGGCCTCCGATCGGCAACTGGCGGCGCTGCTGGCGGCATGGCCTGCGTCGATCCGGCTGGTGGTCGAATTCCAGGAGCCGTCGTGGCACGTGGACGAGACGTTCGACCTCCTCCGAGCAGCGGGGGCGACCCTGTGCACGACCGAGCTGCCCGAGGACACCGAGGCGCCGACGATCCGCCGCACCGGTCCGCTGCTGTACCTGCGCCTCCGGCGGCTCGACTACGACGAGGCGGGCCTGGAGCGCTGGGCCGAGCGCCTGGTGCCGTTCCTCGAGGCCGGCGACCATGCGTACGTGTTCTTCCGGCACGACGCGGTGGGTCGGGCCGCCGAGCTGGCGCTCGACTTCCAGGCGAGGGTCGCGGCGAAGCGCTGACTCGAGGAACCACTCGCCCGGGTGCTGCTGGGCGCCCTCGGACGCGGGCGGCTCCCACTTTTTCGAATGGTTATGCCATTTGATGAATACCCGGGGCGGAGCGAGCCGACGCAAGTGCGGAGATCAACAGGGCGCCGAAACCAACGGCCCCGGGATCAGCCGTGCGGTTCGACACCGTGGGGATAGCCGTGCTCGTGATCGACTCGGTGGGTGTACTCGGCGGGACCGAACACGACGAGAACCGTCAGGTCCTCTTCAATGTCGTAGAACCGATGCGGCACGTCGGCCGCGACGAAGACGATCGATCCAGGGCCCACGGCCCGATCCTCATCACCCACCGTGATCGTCGCCCGCCCGTTGACCACGTGGTAGACCTCGTCCTCGGTGTGCGGGCCCTGGGGATCCGCGGCGCCGGCAGCCAGTTGGTACAGCCCGACCGACAGGTCGTGGCTCCGCACGAACTCGTCGTAAAGGCGCCCGGATTGCCGCAGGGCAGCGAGGAGATCGTCGAGCTCGAAGGCGTCCATCGATCGCCACGCTAGCACGCACGCAGGGCCGTCATGGGCTGCCAGGGCGGCGCCAAATGGAGATCTCGCAACGCCGGCGGGAACCACCAGCGGAGGCTGGGCGTAGATTCCTTCGAATGGCCCAGGTTGGAAGCGAGTCCAGACCAGCGGCAGGCCTCCTGTCGCGGATCGGCCTGCTCGTCGCGCTCTTCGCGGCGTGCACCGCCTCGACGAGCCCGGGCGTCTCTGTGGGCCCGACTTCGGCGCCGCCGGCCAGCCCGACCATCGCTTCCGGATCCCCCGCTCCGGCGCCCGCCTCGCCAAACGTCAGCGGCGTCACTATCTCGCTCGAGCCGTACGCCACCGTGGAGGGCGGACCGCTGGCGATCGTCGCGCCCCCCGACGGGACCGGCCGGCTGTTCGTGGCCTCCCAGGACGGGCTCGCCTGGGTGGTGGATGACGGCACGACCTCGGCCGTGCCGCTGCTGGACGTCCGTAACAACTTCACCACCGGCGGCGAGCGGGGCCTCCTCGGGCTGGCTGTGCACCCCCGGTATCCAACCGATCCGCGGATCTTCGTGGACTACACCGATGCCAACGGCGACACGGTCGTGTCCAGCTTTCGCATCAATGCCGCGTTGCCGGACCGGGTCCTCCCCGACAGCGAGAGCGTGATCCTCCAGGTCAAGCAACCGGCGGCCAATCACAACGGCGGCGCGATCGTCTTCGGCCCGGACGGCTACCTCTACATCTCGCTCGGCGACGGTGGCGGCGGCAACTCCCAGAACGGCCAGGCGCTCGACACGCTGCTCGGCAAGATCCTCCGAATCGACGTCGACGCGCCGGGCGCGCCGTACGGCATCCCTCCCGATAACCCCTTCACGAGCGAGGCCGGTGCGAAGGGCGAGATCTGGCTGTGGGGACTCCGGAATCCGTGGCGAACGTCGTTCGACCGGGACACCGGTGACTTCTGGATCGGCGACGTGGGGGCGTCCGCCTGGGAGGAGGTCGACGTCATCCGGGCGGGCGGCGGCGGCGAGAACCTCGGCTGGGACGTGATGGAAGGCGCGCATTGCGCGGGCGGGTCCAGCTGCAACACCGATGGCCTGATGCTACCCGTCGCGGAGTACGGCCACGATCAGGGCTGCACGGTGATCGGCGGCGCGGTCTATCGGGGAGCGACCTATCCGATGCTCCGCGGTCTGTATCTCTTCAACGACGCCTGCTCCGGCACGGCGTTCGCCATCGACGCCGCGACAACCACCCTGGTCACTCCGACTGTCGTCGGCACGTTCGGCGGCGGGAGCGTGAGCTTCGGGCAGGACCAGGCCGGCGAGCTGTACGTGGCCAACCTGGACGCCGCGGTCTCGCGCGTGGTCGGCGCGAGCCGCTGATCGGGCCGCAGCACCGCTAGGAGCGGACGCGCTCCGCAGCCCCGCTCGCGCTCTCGGCCGTCTGCGAGGGCGGGGCCGGCGGCGCCATCGGTCGAAGATAAAGCCCAAGGATGACCACGAGATACGCGACGTAGACGACCAGCGTCGTCACCTCGGGCGTGGAGCTGTAGCCGAAGATCGCCCGCAGGAACTGGCCGATCCCCGACTCGTGCGGCAGGACGCCCGACAGGTCGAACGCGGTCTGCGATCCGATCGGGATGGCCCCGATCTCAACGAGCTCGTGGGCCGCCCGAGAGACCAGGCCCGCGGCGAGGAACACCAGGCCGATCCCCGTCCAGCGGAAGAATGAGCGCAGGTCGATGCGCCGGCTGCCGGTGTAGAAGATCCAGCCGATGACGACCGCCCCGGCGAGGCCGATGAGCGCGCCTGCCACGACGCTGGCTGCGCCGGCGGCCGCGGCCGTTGCCTGGCCGACCAGGAAGAGCGATGTCTCGATGCCTTCCCGGATCACCGCGGTGAAGGCCAGGAGCGCAAGACCCAGGACGGTCCCCTCGCTGAGCACGCGATCGATCCTGGCGTGGAGGTCACCCCGCAGGCCGGCCGCCTGACGGCGCATCCAGAACAGCATCCAGGTCAC
>DASQFM010000202.1:0-8601 GCA_035633135.1 Candidatus Eiseniibacteriota bacterium | reverse complement strand
CAGCAGCGCCTCCGGACCGATGGCCTCGCCAACGAGGAACGCCACGAGCGCCGAATCGATCCCACCCGAGAGGCCCAGGACGCAGCGCTCGAAGCCGGCCTGGCGCAGCTGACCGCGGATGAACCCGGCGATGACCCGGCGGGCCACGTCAGTGTCGATCGCCAGCTCCGACGGGAGCTCGAAGAGCGGCCGGCCGTCGGCATCGCGGGGAACGGCAGCGACAGCGGTCACGTGGCGCGGCTCCGCGAGGCTCGCCCGGCGCTCCCCGCGGGTCGGCCGGCGCCCTGCCCGACCTGGCCCCCCGCGCTCCCCGCGGGTCGGCCGGCGTGCCGCGACGGCGTCGGCGTCGCCCCGTTCGTCCGATCCGCGCTGCGGGGCTGGTCCGTGCTGTCGGTCTCGAGACCGGCCCGCTCGGCAATGATCCGGTTGATCTCGCGGGCCTGCAGCTCGAGCCGCTCGTCGCGCAGCAACGGCAGGGCCACCCGCTCGCGACGCACGTCCTCGAGCGCGATATCAACGAAGAACAGGCCCTCGTCGAACAGCGGTGCCGCGAACAGGGCCTGGCCCGACGGCGCGATGACCTCCGAGCCGCCCCAGAACGTGATCGACTCGTCGACCCCGACACGGTTGCAGAACACCACGAACGACGTCGTCAGCTGGGCGTAGGTCCGCATCAGCGCCCGCCACGAGCTCGCCGTACCGAGACCCACCTCGTTCGTCGCCGCGAGATCCCGGCCCGGCGACGATGAGACGTTGATCAGGATCTGGGCGCCGTCGATCGCCAGCAGCTGCGGGACCGTGAGGTGCCAGAAGTCCTCGCAGATGGCCAGGCCCACGCCAACCCCGAGCCGCGACGGGGTCGCCCGCAGGACGTCGCCGGCGGCGAACCAGCGTCGCTCGTCGAACAGCCCGTAGGTCGGCAGGAACAGCTTCCGGTGGACATGCCGGATCTCGCCGTCCTCGAGCAGGGCCGCGGCGATGAACAGCCGGTGGTCCGCGGATTCCTCGACGAACGAGACCACGGCCGACAGGTCGCCCGTCGCTGCGGCCAGGTCCGCGAGGCGCGGATCGTCGACCGTCATGGCGACCTCGGCGGCCAGATCCTGCAGCTGGTAGCCGGTCAGGCCGAGCTCGGGAAAGACGACCAGGCCGGCACCACCGGCGCGGGCCGCGTCGATCACCTCGCGGTGTCGGGCCAGGTTGTCGGTCAACGCACCCAGACGCGGGGCGATCTGGGCCAGCGCGATCCTGAGTGGCATGCTCCGAGGATAGCCCCGGCGAGCTTGCGGCGATATTCCCGCGTGCTCGGCAAGCAGGAATCTGCAGCACGAATCAAGGTGACGCGGCGCATCTGCGGTGCTAGGCTTCCGGGCACTCGCGGCTGGCGAGCACGTTCGCCGCCGCACGGAGTCGTCTGCGCTCGAGTCCGTGACACGCGTCCGGACCTGCGGGGCGGTTGAGGAGGAGAAGCGAGCATGTCCCATTCGACCAGATGGTGGTCGCGCCTTGCGGTTCTTGCCGCAGGATCGGCGATCATCTTCGCGGCCTGTAGCACGGCCGCCACATCGGCGCCGTCCGCGGCACCGGTGACCGCGGCCCCCGTGTCGGTGGCCCCGTACGACGCGACGTCATATCCGGCAGACGCCGACGCGTCCTGTGACGACAAGACGTTGAACACCAGCGAGTTCAAGCGGATCAAGGCGCTCGACGCCACGACCGTCGAGTTCGACCTCTGCCAGGCCGATGTCGCGTTCCTGGCCAAGATCGCGTTCGCCTCGAACGCCATCCAGGACAGCGATTACCTGACGGCCCATGCGGCCGACAAGTCGTACCTCCGCGCGCCGAACGGCACCGGGCCGTACAAGCTGACCAACTGGGACGCCGGCAACCGGATGGATTTCGAGACCAACGCCGACTACTGGGGCGACGCGCCCTTGACGTCGAAGCTCGAATTCCGCTGGAGCGACCAGGCCGTCAGCCGGACCCAGGAGCTCGGTGCTGGCACCGTCGACGGCATCGACAACCCGGGTGCCGAGGACATCACGACGATCCAGGGCAACTCGGACCTCAAGTTCTACCAGCGCGAGGGCCTCAGCACCCTGTACATCGGCCTCAACGTCCTCAAGGATCCCTGGAAGGACGTCAAGGTCCGGCAGGCGATCGCGCTGGCGATCAACTACAAGCAGATCGTCGACAACTTCTACCCGCCCGGCTCGACCGTCGCGGACCACTTCACCCCGTGCGCCATCCCCTTCGGCTGCGAAGGTGACGCGTGGTACGACTTCAACCCGACCGAGGCCAAGACGCTGCTGACCGAGGCCGGCTTCCCGGACGGCTTCACCACGACGCTGTCCTTCCGCGCCGCCGTCCGCGGCTACCTGCCGGATCCGCCGGCGATCGCGACCGAGATCGCGGCCCAGCTCAAGCAGAACCTGAACATCACCGCGACCCTGGACCTCCAGGAGTCCGGCTCATTCCTGAGCAACCACGCAAACGGCGCGATCGACGGCCTGTACCTCCTCGGTTGGGGCGCCGACTTCCCGGATGCCACGAATTTCCTGGACTACCACTTCGGTAGCGGCTCGGGCGCCAAGTTCGGGGAGCCGTTCCCCGACGTGGTCGCCGCGCTGCAGAAGGGCGCCACCTCGTCGGCCGACGCCGACCGCAAGGCGGCCTACACCGACGCCAACAACCTCATCAAGGAACACGTCCCGATGATCATGGTGGCCCACGGCGGCTCCGGCACGGCCTTCAAGGTCGACGTCGAGGGCGCCCACGCCTCCCCCATCGGGACCGAGATCTTCAGCGTCATGAAGGCCGCCGACCGCGACACCCTGGTCTGGATGCAGAACGCCGAACCGCTCGGCCTCTACTGCGGCGACGAGACGGACGGCGAGACCCTCCGGGCCTGCGAGCAGATCTTCGAGTCGCTGTACGCCTACGAGATCGGCGGCACGGCGACAATTCCTTCGCTGGCCACGGAATGCAAGCCGGACGCCGCCCTGACGACGTGGACCTGCACCCTCCGCGAGGGCGTCAAGTTCCATGACGGCTCGACGCTCGACGCCAACGATGTCGTGCTGAGCTTCGCCGCCCAGTGGGACACCAAGCACGCCCTCCACGTGGGCAACACCGGCGACTTCGAGTACTTCCCCGGCCTCTTCGGCGGGAACCTCAACCCGGCGCCGCCGGCGAGCTGAGCCTCGACTAGTCGTTCCTGAAGAGAGGGGCGTCGCAACCGCGACGCCCCTCTTCGCTACCCGGCGATCGCTCTCGAGGTTCAGCATCGGCCAGTGACCCGCTTCGTCATCCGACGGCTGCTGCTCAGTATCCCGGTCCTGTTCGGGATCGTGTTCGTCGTGTTCACCACGGCTCGCCTGATCCCGGGCGATCCGTGCCGCGCAGTCCTCGGCGAACGGGCGACCGACGCCACCTGCGATGCGTTCATCATTCGCTACGGCCTCGACAAGGCGATCCTGCCCGGGCTCTTCCGCGTCGACGCCGACCTGGTGTTCGATCCGGGCCGCATCGGGCCGACGCTCCTCGACAACCAGTTCCTGGGCTACCTTGGCGACGTCTCGCGGGGCGACCTCGGGCAATCCATCAAGCAGTCGCGGCCGGTCACGATCATGCTCGTCGAGCGGCTGCCGACGACGATCGAGCTATCCATCCTCGCCCTGCTCTTTGCCGTCATCGTCGGCGTTCCCCTCGGCCTGATCTCGGGCTATCGCCGCAACTCGCCCGTCGACGTCGGGACGATGGCCTTTGCCAACCTCGGGGTGTCGATGCCCGTCTTCGTCCTCGGCCTGCTCCTGGCATTCATCTTCGCCATCGTGCTGAAGGGCACGCCGATCTCGCTGCCGCCGTCGGGCCGCCTGAGCACCGGCGTGGACGTCGTGCCGCTCGTCGAGGTCTGGGGTCTCCAGGCGCTCCAGGGCCCGCTCCGCGCGATCCTCGATTTCGTATCCGGGATCTATACCTTCACGGCCCTCATCACCGGGCAATGGCGAGCCGCCGGTGACGCCTTCCGCCACCTGATCCTGCCGGCCATTACGCTCGGCACGATCCCGCTGGCGATCGTGGCCCGGATCACCCGCTCGAGCCTCCTCGACGTCCTCGGCCAGGACTTCGTCCGGACCGCCCGGGCCAAGGGGCTGCGCGAGCGGTCGGTGGTCATCCGCCACGCGGCGCGCAACGCGCTGCTGCCGGTGGTGACGGTGATCGGCCTGCAGCTCGGCGCGCTGCTGTCCGGCGCGATCCTGACCGAGACGACGTTCAACCTGGCCGGCGTCGGGCGCTCGATCTTCGAGGCGATCACCGGTCGCGACTTCGCGGTCATCCAGGGCTTCACCCTCGTGATCGCGGTCTTCTACGTTGTCGTGAACCTCGTGGTCGACGTCTCGTACAGCTACCTCGACCCACGGGTGCGGCTCAGATGAGCGGCGAGCCCGTCGGCGCCCTCGTCACAGGCCCGGCCGGCGGTCCAACAATGGGGCCGGCGGCGGCCGCGGAAGCTCTCCTCACCGCCCGGCCGGCGAACCTCTGGCGAGACACCCTGGCGAACATCCTGCGCCAGCGCTCGGCGATCGTCGGCCTCGTGATCCTCGGCTTCCTCGTCTTCGTGGGCCTGTTCGCCGGTCCGAACGTGTCGACCACCTCGGCCGGCATCGTCGACGAGTGGCCCCGGACCGGTTCGCCCGGTTTCCCCCATATCGCGACGCACGATCCGACCCTACCGCTGCTGAACGAGCCGGGCGAGGAAGGGCTGGTGCGGCGAGCGCCACCGTGCCTGCACGCGTTCGGCTGCCCGGCCGACAAGCCGGAGCACATCTTCGGTGTCGACGGCAACTTCCGGGATCTCTTCAGCCGCGTCGTTTACGGCACGCGCGTCTCGGTGCCGTCCGGCTTCGGGGCGATCGGGCTGGCAATCATCGTCGGGACGATGATCGGGGCGGCTGCCGGCTACGCAGGTGGGCGGCTGGACAACTTCCTGATGCGGATCATGGACGTCCTCCTCGCCTTTCCGTCGTTCCTGCTGGCGATCATCATCACCGTCGCCCTGGGTCGGACGCTGACCAACGCCCTGATCGCGGTGGGGATCGTCGGCGTCCCGATCTACGCCCGGATCGTGCGAGCGTCCGTCCTCTCGATCCGCGAGAACGACTTCATCACCGCATCGCGGGCGCTCGGCGAATCGGGGCTCGGCATCCTCGTCCGGCGGGTCATGCCGAACTCCCTGACGCCGCTGATCGTGCAGGGCACCCTCGGCATCGGCGGGGCCGTGCTGGAGATCGCCGGGCTCGCCTTCATCGGCGTGACCGGCGACATCAGCGTCCCGGAATGGGGCTCGATGATCAGCCTCGAGCGCGGCCAGCTCTTCAACTCGCCGCATGTCGTCCTCCTGCCAGGACTCGCGATCACGCTCACGGTCCTCGGCTTCAACCTGCTCGGCGACGGCCTGCGGGATGCCCTCGATCCACGTCTGAACCGATGACCGACGCCAACCCAGGCGAGAAAGCCATCGGCGAGAGGGTCTCGCCGCTGACCAGCGAGACCCTGACCCCGCTGACCGGGCCGCAGGTCGAGGAGCTCGTCCCCAGCGAGGCCGTTCGACGCCGGCCCCGGCACGAGCGCGGGGCCGAGCCACTGCTCAAGGTCAGCGGCCTGAAGACGTCCTTCCAGACCCGCGACGGGGTCGTCCGGGCGGTGACCGGGGTCGACTTCGAGGTCGACCGCGGCGAGATCCTGGGCCTCGTGGGCGAGTCCGGTTGCGGCAAGAGCGTGACCTCGCAGTCGATCATGGGGCTGATCGCCAAGCCCGGACTGATCGACGGCGGCTCCGTCGTCTTCGACGGTCGGGACCTGCTCAAGCTGTCGGGCGAGGAGATGCGCCATCTCCGCGGCGACCGGATCAGCATGATCTTCCAGCAGCCCCAGAGCTCCCTCAACCCGGTCTGGGACGTCGGCCGCCAGATCGGTGAGGTGCTCGAGATCCATCGCAACATGCAGCGCAAGGCGGCGCGCGCCAGGGCCCTCGATCTCCTCAAGATGGTCGGCATCCCTGACCCGGAGCGACGCCTCAAGGCCTTCCCCCACGAGATGTCGGGCGGCATGGCCCAGCGGGTCATGATCGCGATGGCCCTCGCCTGCGAGCCGGAGCTGCTGATCGCGGACGAGCCCACGACGGCGCTCGACGTCACGATCCAGGCCCAGATCCTGGACCTCATCCGGGCCCTCCGCGAGCAGACCGGGACGGCGGTGATCCTCATCACCCACGACCTGGGCGTCGTCGCCGAGATGTGCGACCGGGTCGCGGTCATGTATGCCGGCGAGATCGTCGAGGAAGCCAGCACGATCGAGCTGTTCCGCGATCCGCGCCACCCCTACACCCGCGGCCTGATCAACTCGATCCCGGTCGTAGGCGAGACGCGCGAAGAGCTGGCCGTCATCCCCGGCAACGTACCGAACCTGATCGACCTGCCTGCGGCCTGCCGATTCGCACCGCGCTGCGTCACCCGGGTCATCGAGTCGGTCCCGCACAGCACCGACATCCATCCCGAGCTGCGCGAGGTCCGGCCCGGCCATGACGTCCGGTGCTGGCTCTATCACGACCTCGAGGGCCGGGTCGTTCGCGACGCGGCGCCGCCGTCGTTCGCGCCGGGGGCCAGCGTCATCGGCGGCAGCGAGGCCGAGTCCGAACGCGGGACGACCGCCGAGCTGGGCGGGACGGGCGGCGACGCATGACCGCTTCGGGACTCCCGAACGCCACGGTCACCGCTCCCGCGGCGACCCCCGCCGGCGAGGCGGGCAAGCCCCTCGTCGAGGTCCGCGGCCTGGTCAAGCACTTCCCGATCCACGGTGGCGTGCTGCAGCGCACCGTCAACGTCGTCCAGGCCGTCGATGGGGTGAGCTTCGACATCCGCCGCGGCGAGACCCTGGGGCTGGTTGGTGAATCCGGGTGCGGCAAGACGACCGTCGGCCGGCTGCTGCTGCGGCTCATCGAGCCGACCGCCGGCACGATCACCTTCGACGGCCGGGACATCAGCGGCCTCAGCGGTGGGGCGCTGAAGCCGTACCGGCGCCGGATGCAGATCATCTTCCAGGACCCGTACGCCTCGCTGGACCCCCGGACACCGATCGCCGACAGCATCGGCGAGGGACTGCGGATCCACGGGGTCGGGACCTCAGCGGAGCGGCGCGAGAAAGTGCGTCGGATGATGGACCTCGTCGGCCTGCAGCCCTATCACGCCCGCCGCTACCCCCACGAGTTCAGCGGCGGCCAGCGGCAGCGGATCGGGATCGCCCGGGCCCTCGTCCTCGAGCCGGACCTCGTGGTCTGCGACGAGCCGGTCTCGGCTCTCGACGTCTCGATCCAGGCGCAGGTCCTGAACCTCCTGAAGTCCCTCCAGGGCGAGCTCGGGCTGACCTACCTCTTCATCGCCCACAACATGGGCGTCGTCGAGCACATCAGCGATCGGGTGGCGGTGATGTATCTCGGCAAGGTCGCCGAGGTGGCCGAGCGGCGGGACCTGTTCCGCGACGCCCAGCACCCCTACACCCAGGCCCTCCTGTCGGCCATCCCGATCCCCGACCCCGAGCTGCGCCGCCGGCGGATCATCCTGAAGGGCGATGTGCCGTCACCGGTCAACCCGCCGTCCGGCTGCCGCTTCAATCCTCGCTGCCAGCTTCGCGCCGAGCTCGGCGGGCCAGAGATATGCGCCCGCCAGGAGCCCGCGCTCATCGCCATCGGCGGGACCGAGCATGCGGTGGCCTGCCACTTCCGCGGCGAGGGCCTCGAGACCGAAGCAGGCAAAGCCAGCGCCGCTCGCGCCTAGGTCACGCCTCGCGCCTCCGGGCGCGGCCCCTCTCGCCCGGTCCGGGTCAGCCCTTGACGAACCAGTCGACGACGTTCCAGGTCGGGCCGGCCTGGGTGGCGTTGGCGAAGAAGTTCCCGACCCGCGAGTTCACGAGATTGACCTGCCGGGAGTAGTAGATCGGGATCTCGGCGGTCGTCGCGAGATACGCCGCCTGGAAGTCGGCCATGGCGCGCTTGACCGTGCCGAAGTCGACGCTGGTCCGGACCGCCTGCAGGGCGGTGTCGATCGCCGGATAGGCCACCTGGGCGTCGTTCACGCCGTTCGGCTCGAACTGGCTGCTGTGATAGCTGAAGTAGTTGCCGAGCGGGTCCTGCGGCGAGGTGAACCCCTGGAGCGCAAGATCGAAGTTGCTGTGCGACATGGCGCACGGGATCTCGCCGGCAGCCGGATCGAACGCGGCGTAGAGGTCGTTCGGGGAGACCGCGTTGGTGATGGCTTCGATCCCGATGTCCTTCAGCCAGCCGACGATGAGCGCAGCCGTGTCGGTGCGGAACTTGACGTCAGTCGTGCACAGCTCGATCTTCGCCCGGAGCGTGCCCTTTGAACGGATGCCGTCAGGGCCCCAGACCCAGCCGGCGTCCTCGAGGAGCTTGTTCGCCCGCGCCGGGTCGAAGGTCGTGGCCGGCAGATCGGCGTGGAACCAGGCGCTGGGGCTGACATTCGTGGTCGCGACGTCGACGTTGCCATCGAAGACCTGGTTGCCGACTTCAGTCTTGTCGATCGC
>DASQFM010000201.1:0-10705 GCA_035633135.1 Candidatus Eiseniibacteriota bacterium | reverse complement strand
TAAAGAACATCGGCCCGACGATCGGGATGCTGGACAGGACCGGGATCGGTATTTGCGTGAAGCGTGCCGGCTCGTTCAGCTCCGGGTGCTCCGTGAGGACGCGGGTGAGCACGAAGGACGTGGTCCCGGCGGCGAAGATGTTGATGACCGTCCCGGCGATGATCTGATCCACGCTGTAGCGGATCGCGAGGACGGCGAGCAGGCTTGCGAGCGCGCCGCCGACGACTCCGCCCGCAACGAGCCCGACGATGTTGTTCCCGGTCGCGCTGCCGACGACCGCACCGCTGAACGCGCCGGATAGCAGCATGCCCTCGATCGCGATGTTCACGACTCCGGCGCGTTCGCACAGGAGTCCTGAGAGGGCGCCGAAGGTGATCGGGAGGGCTCGCTGGACGGTGAGCTGCAGGACGCCGATCAGGCTCATCGACTTCCCCGCCGCCGCCCACGCCAGGAAGCCGAACACGAACGCGACCACCACGATGCCGAGGATGACGCCCCACCGCGAACCGAAGCCGCGCACGAACTGCATGGTGCCGACCGCACCGCACAGGATGGCGACGCCATACAGCGTGACCAGGGTAGGAACGACGAGATTGGGTATGTCGAAGCCCGTGGCGGAGCCCGCCGGCTTCAAGCCGAACGAGCTCGTTGCGTCGGGCCCGATCTCACCGGGGAGCACGAAGGCTGCGATCACCGCGAGGACCAGGTAGAAGACCCCGAGGATTCGTTGCCGCCGTATCGAGCGGCGGTCCACGATCGCGACCGGCGGCCTCACGGCGGGTGCGGTCATGAGCCCCACCCTTTGCTGAACGTCTCGGTTCCTGTCGTCTCCGGGACCCTGATGCGATAGATCCCGCGGACGAGCGCCGGCGCGGCCACGAACATGATGACGAGCGCCTGGATGATGACGACCAGATCGATCGGGATCCCGGTGGTGGATTGCATCGGGGTCGAGCCGGCGCGCAGCGCTCCGAAGAGCAGCGACGCGAGGACCACGCCTCTTGGTCGGGACCCCGCGATGAGGGCGATTGCGATCCCGTCAAAGCCGAAGCCCGGTGAGATGCCTGATGTCAGGCTCTTCGTGACCCCCAGCACTACGCTCGTCCCAGCCAGGCCTGCGAGACCCCCGCTGAGCATCATCGCGAGGATCGTCGCGCTCGCGATGCTCATCCCGGCGTATCGCGCGGCAAAGGCATTCAAGCCCACTGCGCGTAGCTCGAAGCCCTTCGTGGACCGGAAGAGAAGCCACGAAAGGGCCATTGCCGCCACAAGGCCAAGGGCGAAGCCCCAGTTCGCACGGAGGCCTTCGACCAGGGGCGGGTACCAGGCACTGGCCTCCGTCACCTTTGAAATGGGATCGGACCGGCCCTCGCGCTGATACCCCGGCAGTTTCAGGATGAAGTCGACGAGCCGGTAGGCAATGTAGTTGAGCATGATCGTGACGATGACTTCGTGGGCACCGGTGCGGGCCTTCAGGAATCCCGGGATGAAGCCCCAGAGCGCGCCGCCGAGGAAGCCGGCACCGATCGTCAGCGGCAGGTGGATGAACCACGGGAGGCCGGTGATCGCGAAGCCCACGAAGGTCCCGGCGGCCGCGCCTACGAAAAGCTGGCCTTCGGCGCCGATGTTGAACAGACCGCACTGGAATCCGAGCGCGACCGCCAGCCCGGTGAAGATCAAGGGGGTCGCCGAGAGCAGGGTCTCGCTCAGCGGCGTGAACGCCGTGATCATCGCGGCCGGGTCGCCCGATTGGAAGGCCTGGGCGTACGCCGCGGGATCTCCGACCGCGCCGCCGAAGAGGGCGCCGTAGGCATTCCCGACGCTCCCGATCGCGTCGCGGATCGCCGCCCCGGGATCGGCGCCCAGGCGTTGCAGGAACGTGAGATCCGACAGGACGATCACCACCGCGCCGATGACCAACGCGCTGAACACCGCCAGCACCGGCACGAGGAGGCCGCGGCCCGTTACCCGCAGCGCTGCGGCAACGCGTTGGGCGAAAGCGGCAGTCTGCTCGCTGGGCGGTCGGCTGCCCGGGGGTTCGCTCGCAACCGGCTGGCGCGGCGGTTCGATGCTCAAGCTCCCGGCTCCGACGCTGGCACTGCCGCGGCGGGGACGAGGCCGTCCTCCGGTCGCGAGCCGCCCATCAACATGCCCAGCAGCTCGGGCGTTGCCTGCTCCGGCGCCAGGATGTCCACGATGCGGCCCTGGAACAGGACGGCGATGCGGTCCGCCAGCGAGAGCACTTCGTCGAGCTCCGTCGACACGATGAGGACGGCCACTCCTTCGTCGCGCTTGGCGATGATCCGGCGATGGATGTACTCGATGGAGCCGACGTCCAGGCCGCGTGTCGGCTGCGCGGCGACCAGGAGCTTGACCGGCCGCGAGAACTCCCGGGCGACGATGACCTTCTGCTGATTGCCTCCCGAGAGATGGCTGACGTCGGTGAACACGGACTGCGTTCGCACATCGAACGCGGCGACAAGCTCCGTGGCGGTCGCCACGATCGCGTCCAGCCTGAGCCGCAGGCCATCCGAGAAGGGCGGCCGGTAATAGCTGTTGAGGACGATGTTCTCGGCTACGGAGAATCCCGGCACCAGGCCGTCTTCCAGTCGATCCTCCGGCACGTGGGCGACGCCGGCCTCGTAGACCCGTCGCGGCGAGCTGGGTACCGCCGCGCCGTCGATCCTGATCTCCCCGGCGGCCAGCTCGCGAAGGCCGGTGATCGCCTCGACGAGCTCGGTCTGGCCGTTGCCCTGGACGCCCGCGATGGCAACCACCTCGCCGGCTCGAACCTGCAGGTCGAGGCGATCGACGGCCAGGTGCCCGCGATCGTCGAAGACCACCAGGCCCTGGACGTCGAGCACAGGCTCGCCCGGCTTCGCGGGTTCCTTGTCCACGATGAGATCGACCGGCCGGCCGACCATCATCGAGGCGAGGGTCTCCTGGGTCGACTCGGCAGGTGTCGTCGTGCCGACGACCCGACCGCGCCGGAGGACCGTGATCCGGTCGGCGATCTCGAGGACTTCGTTGAGCTTGTGGGTGATGAAGACGATCGACGTTCCGGTCGCCTTGAGCGACCGCATGATCTCGAAGAGCTCCTCGTCCTCCTGCGGCGTCAGCACCGCGGTGGGTTCATCGAGGATGAGGAAATCGGACTGCCGGTACAGGGTCTTGATGATCTCAACCCGCTGTCGGACGCCGACCGGCAGGTCCTCGACGGTCGCATCGGGATCGACCTGGAGGTTGTGTCGTTCCGAGATCTCCAGGATTCGCTTGCGCGCGGCTTCGCGGTCGAGCTGGCCGAGGGGACCTCGCGTCGACTCGACGCCGAGCATGACGTTCTCGGTCACGCTGAAGACCGGGACGAGCATGAAGTGCTGGTGGACCATCCCGATGCCGGCGGCGATCGCGTCGCCCGGATCGCTGAACGTCACTGGCGCGTCGTCGATGAGGATCTCGCCCTCGTCCGGCCGGTAGAGGCCATAGAGGACGTTCATGAGGGTCGTCTTGCCGGCCCCGTTCTCGCCGAGGAGGGCGTGGATCTCGCCGGGCTCGACGACCAGGTCGACGTGCTGGTTCGCGATCACGCCCGGAAAGCGCTTGGTGATCCCTCGGAGCTCCAGCCTCACGGGTCAGCCATCCTCAGGCGGGACAGTTACCAGATATGACGCGGTCGGCGGCGCGGATCACCCGCACCGCCGACCGATTTGGCTCGCGTGGAACGCTTGCCGTGCTACTTGGCGGCGAACCAGTCCGCTACCTTCACGTCGCCGGCGATGATCGCGGCCTTGAGATCGTCAATCTCTTTCTTGGTCTCGGCCGTGATCTGGGAGTCGAAATCGTGGAACGGGGCCAGATCGAGACCACCGTTCTTGAGCGTGCTCACGTACACCGGAGCGGCCGGCTCGCCCTTGAACGCGTGCTCGATGGCTGCCAGCACGCTGATGTCGATCTTCTTCAGGATCGAGGTCAGGATGAGCGACTTGTAGGTCGGGACAGAGAGATACCAATCGACATCCACGCCGAGCCCGACGCCGGTGACGCCACGCTCCTGGATCGCCGCCATGCAGCCCTGGCCGATCGCACCGCCGACGCCCAGGCAAACGTCCGCATTTTCGTCGAGGAATCCGAGCGCCAAGGCCTTGCCGTCGTCGATGCTGCTGAAGTTGCCGGTGAAGGAGCCGGTCTTGGTGACCGCATCCCAGCCCAGCACAGTGGTCGTGGTGCCCTTCGCATCATCGTAGTAGTGGGCACCGGCGACCAAACCGTCCATGAAGTCGGTCACAGGCCCGCCGATGTTGATACCGCCGAAGGTGCCCATGACGTGGGTCTTGGACCACGAAGCCGAGGCGTAGCCCGCGAGCATCGCGGCTTCGTTGGTCGTGTACACGAGGCCCTCGACGTTCGGGATCGCCGGGTCGTAGGCGAAGTCGACGATCGTGAAGCGGGTGTCCGGGTTGGCGGTCGCGGCAGCCTTTACCGCGTCGCCCAGCTTGAACCCGGTAGCGACGATGATGTCGCACTTCTCTGACAGGAACTGGTTGATGTTCTTCTCGTAGTCGGCGTCCGAACGCGACTCGAGGAACTTGGTCTGGATACCGAACTTCGCCTGCGCGTCGGTCAGGCCCTTCCAGGCATTCTCATTGAAGGACTTGTCGTTGATCCCGGCCGTGTCTGTGACCATGCAGGCCAGGTAGTCCACCGGACTGGCAGACGGGGGTGCCTCCGTCGGAGCGGTGGTCGCTGCGGGGGCCGCCGACGGTGCCGTCGTGGCCCCGGCAGCACAGGCCGCGAACAACATGACGGCCGACGCAATCAGGGCGCCAGCCCTTTTCGAGATGAGCAACGCTTCTCCTCCTCAAACTGAGTGCCCGGCCGACCCCATCCCCGGTAGGACTTGGCTCGCCCGTGCACCGCACTGCCCGACAGGTACCAAGGCGAGCGGAGGATCCGTCCCGGCCGGGACCATGTCAGGTCGCGGCCAGTATGACGACCGTACGGGGGCCATGCAATCATCCCGGCGCATGCCAGATGAGCCCTCGTCCGGGTCCGATGAGCGCCGGCGGCAGCTCGATCGAGCGCGGACGTACCTGGATCTCGAGGCGGGCCGGCTCAACGACCTGCTCCTCGATGAGGCCGGCATCGCCGAGCTCCTGCGGTCCAGCCGCCGGATCGCCGTCATCGGCGCGTCCTCGCGCTCCTGGCGGCCGGTCCACGGCGTGATGACCTACCTCATGGCGGCCGGCTACGACGTCGTGCCGGTCAGCCCGCGCGAGAAGGAGATCGAGGGCCTGCGCTGCTACCCCACCCTCATCGAAGCGGTCGCCGAGACGGGCCCGGTCGACATCGTCGACGTCTTCCGGCGCCCGGAAGCCTGCCCGGAGCATGCTCGGGAGGCCGTGGCGGTTGGCGCGCGTTGCTTCTGGCTCCAGCTCGGGATCGTCAGCTTCGAGGCCGCCCGGATCGCCCACGAGGGCGGCCTCGCTGTGGTGATGGATCGCTGCACCAAGATCGACCACGCCCGCTACGTCCGCTAGAGCCACGCCGGGTGTCCCCCGCCTGCTCGTTGTGCGATCGGAGACACCAACGAGACCGCCTTCGCGGCTCCGCCGCGGCCTCGAAGGCGCTCGGCGTCCGCCGCCTGCTCGTTGTGCTGTGGGGGAGACCAATGAGACCACCTTCGCGGCTCCGTCGCGGTCTCAAATGCGAATGCAGGTCGGGCTGTGCCCCACACAGCACAAACAGGACGATGTTCGGCCGTCGAAGAGGGCATGACCAGCTCGTTTGAACGTCCTGGCAGCGAATCTCGTCGCGCTGGTGCTCTGGCGCGTACATTCAGCCGAGTTCCCGCTGGTGAGCTCTGGCCACTCGGCCTACCTCGTCGAGATCGTCGGGCCTGAAGACGTCCGCCGAGGTGCTCGTCGAGCAAGGCGCCCGTGAGGGCCTCGTCCAGGCGCGGGTGGTACGGCCGATTGACAAGGCCCAAAGCGGCGGACGTCACCCTACGACGAGGTCGGCGATCGCGAGCACCGCGCGGGACGTCAGCCGATGACGATGCCGGCGATCACGAGCGCCGCACCTACCGCGGCGATGATCGCGCCGTCGCGAGCCTGGCGGCGGAGGACGGCCATCGCCACCGAAGCGCCGGTCGTGCCGCTGTCGCGTAGCCCACCGCGCCAGGCTTCGTAGCGAGCGATGTTGGCGTCCTGCTCACGAAGCGCCTGGTAGCGCGACCACGGTCCGCGGGCCCGACCGAGCCCGACGATCAGCAGCGCTGCCCCGGCCGCGATCAGGACCAACCCAGGGATGCTCATCCCGCCTCCTCTCCTCCGCCGAGCCGCTCGTCGAGCGCGGCCCGCGCGACCGCGGCGTTCGCCTGGCCGCGGGTGGCCTTCATGACCTGGCCCACCAGGAAGCCGATCGCCTGGGCCTTGCCGGCGCGCACGTCCGCGACGGCTGCCGGATTCGCGGCCAGGATCTCATCGACGATCCGCCCGAGGGCGTCGCTATCCGAGATCTGGCCCAACCCGCGTTCCTCGACGATCGCCCGGACCGGCTGACCGGAGGCGAGGTGCGCCTCGAGGACCTCCTTGCCCGTGTTGCGCGAGATGGTCGCGTCGCGGACGAGCGCGACCAGCACCGCGAGCTGGCCTGCGTCGAGCGAGAGCGGCTCCGTTGCCGCGTTGCGAAGGCGCAGGTACTCACCGGTGACCCAGTTCGCGACGGGCTTCGCCTCGAGCGCCGGGTCCGCCGCGAGCGCGCCTTCGAAGAGGCGCGCAGCGTCGGCGTCGGCGACGAGGACCGCGGCGTCGTAGGCAGTCAGGCCCAGGCGGTCTCGATACCGCGTCCGCCGGGCGGCGGGTAGCTCGGGCAGGGCCGCGCCGATCTGCGCCAGCCAGGCCGGCTCGACGCGCAGGGGCGGCAGGTCCGGCTCGGGGAAGTAGCGGTAGTCGTCGGAGGTCTCCTTGACCCGCATCCGATAGGTCTCGCCGCGATCGTCCGCCCAGCCTCGGGTCTCCATCACGGGCTGTTCACCCCGATCCAGAAGGAGCGCCTGCCGCTCGATCTCGAAGCCGATCGCCCGCTCGACGGACCGGAACGAGTTCATGTTCTTGACCTCGATCCTGATCCCGAAGGCCTCGGTCCCCCGAGGCCGGAGCGAGACGTTCGCCTCGACCCGCATCTGGCCGCGCTCCATATCGGCATCGGACGCGCCAATCGTCCGGAGCAGCAGCTGGAGCTCCTCGGCGTAGCGCCGGGCCTGCTCCGCCGTGCGCACGTCGGGCTCCGTGACGATCTCCATGAGCGGGGCGCCCGAGCGGTTGAAGTCGACGAGGCTCACCGGCCGACCGTCGTCGCCGGGCGCGTGGACGAGCTTGGCGGTGTCCTCCTCGAGGTGCGCCCTCGTGATCCGGACCGTGAACGGGCCGTCGCCGGTGTCGAACGTCAGCTCGCCGCCGGCCGCCAGCGGCAGGTCGTACTGGCTGATCTGGTAGCCCTTGGGAAGGTCCGGATAGAAGTAGTTCTTGCGGTCCCACCGCGTGGCCTCCGGAGTCCGCGAGCCCAGGGCAGCGCCCGTGGCGAGGACCAGCTCGACGGCCTTGCGGTTGATGACCGGCAGGGCGCCCGGAAGCCCGAGGCAAACCGGACAGACGTGGCTGTTCGGCGCCGCGCCGTCGTACGCCGTTGAGCAGCCGCAGAACATCTTCGACAAGGTCCTGAGCTGGCTGTGGACCTCGATGCCGATGACCGCCTCATAGCGCTCGAGGGGGCTCAGGCCTGCGCCAGGAGTGGCAACGCTCGCTTCCATCAGGCGTTCAGTGTTGCATCTCGCGCCATCTCGGCGGGGTCGGCCGCGGTCGCCAGGGCGGCCGCATCGGCGGGGCTTATCGCCCGCCCGACCCGCCAGGCGGCATCGATCTCGGCGCCCGGCGCCGACGCCCGAAGCCGCGCGACCCATTCTCGGTACTCCGGCTCCTCGTTGATGGTCATCGGACTTGAAGCGGCCTCGCGCAGGCTCTCGGCGGCACCGAGGAGCCGCGCGGCTCGGGTGCCGTGGCCCTGTTCGATGGCGAGGAACGCGACGTTCTCCAGCTGGTTTGCGATCGCGCCACGATTGCCGACGCGGATCCAGGCAGGGATCGTCTCCCTGTACGCCGCCACGGCTTCCTCGAGCCGCCCACCGCGGCGCATGGCGTGCGCGAGCTCGCTCCGAGTCGCCAGGGCGAACCGCTCATCCCCGAGCTCCGCGAAGCGGCCGATCGCCTCGTCGAACCACCGCTCTGCCTCGTCGGTCCGTCCGGAGCCGCTGAGCAGCTGGCCCTGGCTCCACGCGGACATCGCGATCGCATACGGGTTGCTGATCCGACGCGCCGCGTCGATCGCCACGCCGAGCAGGGCTTCGGCCGCGACCGGGTCGATCATCCGCAGGCCCGAGGCCATCCCGCCTCCGGCGGTCGCGACGGTCCACCAGTCCCCGGCCTCCGTAGCGAGCCGGAGGACCTCGTCGAAGACCTCGCGCATGTCGTCGCGGGCGCCTGAGAACACCGCGGCAATGGAGCGGCCCGTGAGCGCCGCGATCAGCGCCGATCTGTCGTCGCCGCTTCGAGCAAGCTCGATGGCCTCGCCCCCCCAGCCCATCGCGACGCCGGCGTGGCCCGAGACGCCCCAGACCGCGGCGGCATCGCCGAGCAGGCGAGCCGCAAGCGCTCGCTGTGCGGCGGTCGCCGCCGGCCGTTCCGCGATCTGCCGGGCCACGACGGTCGCCGCGACGACCCGGGCCTCCGTGTCGGGAGAAGCGACGCGCAGCCGCCAGTAGGCGAGCATTGCGATGCACATCTGGACCGCCGCCTCGGGCGTGGACTCGAGGCCCCACTCCAGCGCCGAGCCCAGGTTCTCCGCCTCTGCGTCCAGGCGGTCGAGCCAATCGACCATCGCCGGCCCGTGGAGCTCAACGGCGGCCACTCCGGCTAGCGCCGCGAAGTAGTCGAAGTGGCGGTCGGCGATGACGTTCGCCTCGCCGCTCTCGATGAGCCGCTCGCGGGCGTACTGGCGGATCGTCTCGAGCATCCGGTAGCGCGTGGTTGCGCCGCGGTCAACGAGGACGAGTGAGCGGTCGACGAGCCGCGTCAGCCCGTCGAGCGTCAGGAAGGCGTCGACCTCGGCCGGCCCGGCGCTTGCTGCGGCGGAGCCCGCGACCTCGGCGGCGCCAGGCACCTCGTCAACACCGACGGCGCGCGCGGCGGCCGCGGCGGTCCAGCTTCCTGAGAAGACCGACAGGCGCCGCAGCAGCCGCCGATCGTCTTCGGTGAGCAGGTCCCAGCTCCAGCCGATCAGGGCCTGGAGCGTCTGCTGCCGAGGCACCGCGGTCCGCCGCCCGCCGGTCAGCATGCGGAAGCGATCGCTGAGCCCGACGGCGATGTCCTCGGGCGACATCGCCGACACGCGCGCCGCGGCGAGCTCGATCGCCAGGGGAATCCCATCCAGGCGCCGGCAGATCTCCGTGACGGCCCCGATGTTGCCGGCACTGAGCTCAAAGGAGGGCAACGTGGCGGCGGCTCGCTCCGAGAACAGCCGGACGGCCTCCGTCCCCGCCGCTGCATCGAGGTCGAGCGCCGTGGCCACGGTCCCTGGCCGAGACGCGACGGGCGCTGGCGGGCATGAGAGCGACGGCACCTGGACGACTGCCTCGCCGGAAACCGCCAGCGCCTCGCGGCTCGTCGTCAGGATTCGCAGCCCGGGCGCGGCGGCCAGTAGCCGGCTGACGACGTGCGCCACGCCGTCGATCAGGTGCTCGGCGTTGTCGAGGAGCAGGAGGAGGTCCTTGGCGGCGAGAAACTCGGCGACGGTCTCGAGAGCCGGCCGGCCGGGAACCTCCGGCGCCCCGATTGCACGCGCAATCTCCGGGGCGATCTGGCCCGTGTCGCCCAGTGGCGCCAGTTCCGCCAGCCAGACGCCGTCCGGAAACCGCGCCGCGATCTCGCCGGCCGCCTCGAGCATGAGCCGGGTCTTGCCGGTCCCGCCGGTCCCGATCAGGGTGACGAGCCGAGCTCGGTCGACCAGCGCCTCGACCTGCGCGCGCTCCTGCTCCCGCCCGACGAACGAGGTGAGCTGCACCGGGAGATTCGATCGGGTCGCGCTGAGCGACAGCAGCGGCGGGAAGTCCCGTGGCAGATCGGCAACCCGAACCTGGAAGACCTGCTCCGGGCGGTCGAGGTCTCGGAGCCGATGAGAGCCGAGGTCGACGAGCTCGACGTCGGCGGGCAGGCGATCCCTGGTGAGGACTGCGGCCGCCGCGGACAGGAGGATCTGGCCGCCATGGCCAATCGCCAGGATTCGGGCGTCGCGATTCAACGCCGGGCCGAAGAAGTCGCCGTCCCGGGACTCGGCCGTTCCCGAGTGGATCGCGATCCGGACACGAAGGGCCCCGGTCGGACCCCAGGCGGCATCTCGCAGAGAACGCTGCGCCAGAAGCGCTGCCGCGACCGCCGCGACAGGCTCGTTGAAGACCGCGAGCATCCCGTCACCGGTCGTCTTGATCACGGTCCCGTCGCTCGACTCGATGGCTGAGCGCAGCAGCCGGTCGTGGACCGCGAGGGCGGCACCCATCGCGTCCGCCTGTTCCTCCCAGCGCCGGGTGCTGCCCTCGATGTCGGTGAGCAGGAAGGTCGAGAGCGACCCCGAAGCCGCAGCCGGCGGGGCCAGG
>DASQFM010000200.1:0-2676 GCA_035633135.1 Candidatus Eiseniibacteriota bacterium | reverse complement strand
CCCGACGCCTGTACCACCGTCTGGCCGGCCACCAACCACACCGGGGCACCTGACCTTGCCCGAGGCGCATCCAGCCGTTTCGGTCGTGATCCCCTGCTACGACCAGGCCGAGTACCTCGCTGAGGCGGTGGAGAGCGTCGTCGGCCAGACGTACGTCGACTGGGAGATCGTCATCGTCGACGACGGCAGCCCGGACGACGCGGCGGTCGTGGCGGACGGCCTCAGCGCCGCCCATCCCGATCGCCGAATTCGGCTCATCCGGCAGGCCAATGCCGGCCTGGCGGCCGCCCGCAACGCCGGCATCGCCGCCTCGAGCGGCCGGTACATCCTGCCCCTCGATGCCGACGACCTGCTGATGAAGGAGATGCTGGAGAAGACCGTGAGGCTGCTCGACGCCGAGCCCGGGGTGGCCATCGCCTATACGGACCAGCGCCAGTTCGGCGCCGTCTCGCGGATCGTCAAGACCGCCGAGTGGGATACCGACCTGCAGCGCCGGCGGAACCTGTTCGCCGCGACCGCGCTGTTCCGGCGCGAAGTCTGGTACGCGGTCGGCGGCTACGACCCGGCGATGCGCGACGGCTACGAGGATTGGGATTTCTGGCTCGCCGCCGCCGAGCGCGGCTTCGTCGGACGCCGCATCCCGGAGGCCCTGTTCGGCTACCGCATCAAGGCATCGAGCATGCACGTGACCGCCCGAGCCGGTCATCGGGACCTCGTCGAACAGATCCGGGCAAAGCACCCCGAGTGGTACGCGAGCTCGTGGCGTCGCTGGTGGCGCTGGCCGATTCGCGCCTGGCGCCGGCTGCGGCACGTCATCGGCACCGCCCTCAGGCCGGCCGGGCGATGAGCGAGGGATCGCCGGGCCGGGCTGCCGTGAAGTCCGACGCTGCGCACCTGCCGCTCCTTGCGGCGCAGCTCGCCCGAGCCCACGGCCATCGCGCGGTGATCGGGGTGGGTCGTATCACCTGGGGCGAGACGCGGCTGGCCTATCCAGACCTGGAGCTCGTCGAGCTCGTCCCGGGCGACGCCGCCGGGCGCGCCACGCGCGAACGCTCGACGCATCGACGGCTCGGCTGGGATGCGACGAGGCCCACCCCGCCGGTCGCTGACGCGCTGCTCGGGGCGAGCGCGGTGGCGGTCATCCTCGATGGGCCACGTGACGCTCCGGGTCCCTCAGCAAGTGCCCACGCCGAACGCGTGTTGGCACCGCTGCTCGACCGCGCGCCACTCACGATCGTCGTGGCGCCCGGGTCGCCCGACGAGCTGCGCTCCCGGCTCGCCGCCCTCGGAGCGGAGCCGACGCTGCTGGGTCGTGGCCCAGGCTCGAGGGTGGACGGTGCGTCGCCGACGGCGATCGCGATCGTCGACCGCGCCGTTCCAGCCGCGACGCCGGCGCCCTCGAGCCTGCGGATCATGGCCGTCATGACCGCCTACAACGAGGCCGACATCATCGGGCCCTCGATCGAGGGCCTGCTCGGTGCCGGGCTCGCCGTCCACGTCATCGACAACTGGTCGACGGACGGCACGTATGAGATCGCGGAGCGGTACCGCGGCGACGACGCCTTCCAGCTCGAGCGATTTCCCGACGCGCCGACGCCCTCCTACGACTGGGCGCCGTTGCTGCGCCGGGTCGAGACGGTTGGCGGCGGCGCGCGGGTCGACTGGGCGATCCACAACGACGCCGACGAGCGGCGGACCGGACCCTGGCCGGAGTTGGCCCTTCGGGATGCCATCTGGCGGGTCCAGGGCAGCGGCTTCGACGCGATCAACCACACGCGCCTGGACTACCGGCCGATCGACAACGACTTCGTTCCCGGGACCGACTTCGCCGCGTATTTTCGGCACTTCGAGTTCGGGACGACCCCGGACCTGCGTCGATTGGTGAAGGCATGGCGCAATACCGGGCAGCACGTCGACCTTGCCGGCACGGCCGGTCACGAGGCCGCGTTCCCCGGCCGGCGGCTCTTTCCGTACCGCTTCCTGCTCCATCACTACCCGGTCCGGTCGCAGGCCCACGGCGAGCGGAAGGTGCTCCGCGAGCGCCAGGCCCGCTGGAACGCCGCGGAACGGGCGAAGGGCTGGCACGTCCACTACGACGCCATCGCCGAAGGCCATGCGTTCGTTCGGCCCGTCGGCGAGCTGATCGAGTTCGTCGACGGTCGGACCGAACGGGATCTCGTCGTCCCGATCAGCTCAGGCATCGGCCTGTTCCCGAGCGGCGTGCCGAGCTGGGCGACCGGCGGACCCCTGCGTGCGGCGACCTATCGCCTCGGGCGCACGCTTGGCGGCGGTTCGGCGACGCGGGGCTTTCGATCGGCCGTGCGGCGCCTCCCGATCGTCGGCCGCCCGGCTCGGTGGGCCTGGCGCCGCCTGATGGGCGTTCGATGAACCGCGATCGGATCCGATGAACGACCCAGAGGTCATCGTCGTGACCGGCGGCGCCGGCTTCATCGGCTCGCACGTCGTCGATCGCCTCCTCGAGCAAGGCCGGCGGGTGATCGTCCTCGACGACCTGAGCGGCGGGACCGCCGCAAACCTCCCGGCCGATGCGGACCTCGAGCAGCTCGACCTCGCCAGCCCCGCGGCCGTCTCGCGGCTCGCGCGACTTCGGCCCGCGGCCGTGGTTCACTGTGCAGCACAGGCTTCGGTGACCGAATCCTTCCGCGACCCGGCGCG
>DASQFM010000199.1:0-2823 GCA_035633135.1 Candidatus Eiseniibacteriota bacterium | reverse complement strand
GACCTGCGGGTTAGCAACGACCGCCACTACTACGACCTCGTCAACGGCGAGGGGCAGCTGTGGCGGATGGAGGTCGGCCAGGCACCCCGCCCCTATACGGACGCGGACGGCTGGGTGAAGGTGCAGATCGAAGGGATGGGCATCGCCAGCCAGGACCTGACCGGCGACGGCTTCCCCGAGGTCTACCTGACCAGCCAGGGCCCGAACCGGCTGCAGACGCTGACGGCCGGCCCGGACCAGCCGACCTATCGCGACATCGGGGTTGCGCGGGGCGTGCGGGCGATCCGCCCGTTCGTCGGGGGCGATTCCCGGCCCTCGACCGCCTGGCATCCCGAGTTCGAGGACGTCAACAACGACGGCTTCGTCGACCTGTTCGTCTCAAAAGGCAACGTTGCAGAGCAGACCGACTTCGCGATCGAGGACCCGAGCAATCTCCTGCTGGGCCAGCCCGACGGGATCTTCGAGGAGGCGGCCGACGCCGCCGGCATCCTGAACTTCGAGCGGGGTCGCGGCGCAGCCCTCGCCGACTTCAACCTCGACGGCCTGCTCGACCTCGTCGAGGTCAACTACGGGACGCCGGTCAGGCTGTGGCGGAACGCTGGGGCGGGCGACGCCGCCGGGCCCGTGGCGATGGGCAACTGGCTCGCGCTTCGGCTCTCCCAGCCCGGCCCGAACACCGATGCGATCGGGTCATGGCTGGAGGTCAGGATCGGGGACCAGACGACCGTCCACGAGGTGACCATCGGGGGCGGCCACGCCGGCGGCCAGCTCGGCTGGATCCACCTCGGGCTCGGGCCCGCCAGCCGCGCGCAGGTCCGGGTCCAGTGGCCTAACGGCGAGTGGGGTCCGGCCATGGAGATCGGTGCGAATCAGTTCGCCGTCCTGGCGCGCGGCGCGAGCGCTCCGACGCCGTGGGCGACCACATCTCGATGATCCGAGCGAGACCCCGTATCATCCCGGCGACCGGACGCGCGATGACCGTCGCCGGCTGGAGGAGATGACCGGCTTGGATTCCCCGCAGGAAGAAGCGCCGCGCGCGGCTGAGGGTGCGCTGCCCGCACCGGAGATGGCGCCACCGGCCCGGCGCCCATCGAGGCGCCTGTTCGCCGGGCTCGCTGCCCTGGCCGGGGTCGCGCTGGTTGTCGCCGCCGTGGTCACGATCAACCGTCCCCCGACCCAACCGGCCTGTCCGGCGGCGGAGCATCCCGACTGGTCCGTCGCGCGACGCTGGGATGAGGCGCTCCTGGACGCGATCAGGCGTTCCCTGCCGAACCCGCCCGTCCACGCCCGCAACCTCTTCCATACCTCGGTCGCGATGTGGGATGCGTGGGCGGCCTACGACCCGACCGCCAGCGGCTACATCGTCACCGAGAAGGCCCAGGCGAGCGACGTGGCCGCCGCCCGCAACGAGGCCATCAGCTACGCCGCCTATCGCATCCTGTCGGCGCGCTTCATCAAGGCCGTCGGCGCGGACGAGTCGCTGTCCCAGTTCGCCGACACCATGGACGGGCTGTGCTATCCGCCGGACGTCACGACGACCGCCGGCGACACACCGGCGGCGCTGGGCAACCGGATCGCCGCGGCCGTCATCGCGGCGGGGCTCGAGGACGGCTCGAACCAGGCGAACGGCTATGCCGCGCCCGACTACAAGCCGGTCAACCAGCCGCTCGTGGTCAACAAGCCGGGCGCAGTCATGAGCGACCCCAACCGCTGGCAGCCGCTCCAGCTCGAGCGCATGATCAGCCAGAACGGGATCGCCGTGGAGAACGGCGTGCAGCAGGCGATCGGCCCGCATTGGGGCCACGTGACGACCTTCGCCCTGCCCGTCGACCCGGCCAAGGCCACGCCGATCGATCCGGGGCCGCCGCCGCGTCTCGGCGATCCCGTCACCGATCAGACCTTCAAGGACCAGGCAGTGGAGGTCATCGAGCGCAGCAGCGAGCTCGACGCGGCCGGTGCACCCACGATCGACATCTCGCCGGGCTCGCTCGGGGCGAACTCGCTGGGAACGAACGACGGCCACGGCCACCCCGTGAATCCGACCACCGGCAAGGCGTACGAGCCGGATCTCGTCAATCGAGGCGACTGGTCGAGGGCGCTCGCGGAGTTCTGGGCAGATGGGCCGAAGTCGGAGACGCCGCCGGGCCACTGGAACGTCATCGCCAACACCGTTTCGGACCAGCTCGCCCCGGACCTGCGGGTCGGCGGTGCCGGCCCGGCCGTCGATCGCCTGCAGTGGGACGTCAAGCTCTACCTGGCGGTCAACGGCGCGGTCCACGATGCCGCGATCGCGTCGTGGGGCCTCAAGGGCCTGTACGACAGTGCCCGGCCGATCTCGATGATCCGGTACATGGGCGGGCTCGGCCAGTCCAGTGACCCGGCCGGCGCGAGGTACGATCCCGAGGGACTGCCGCTGGTCCCGGGCCTCGTGGAGGTCGTCACCGCCGAATCCTCGGCTCCGGGCGAGCGCCACGAGGGCCTCGCGCACCAGGTCGGCGAGATCTCGATCCGGGCCTGGGCGGGCAATCCCTCAGATCCGAAGACTGACACCAGCGGCGTGACCTGGATCCTGGCCACCGCCTGGGTGCCGTACCAGGTGCCGACCTTCGTCACCCCATCGTTCCAAGGGTACACCTCCGGGCACAGCACCTTCAGTCGGGCAGCCGCCGAGGTGATGACCGCGTTCACCGGCAGCGAGTACTTCCCCGGCGGCCTGTCCGAATGGACGACCAAGGCCGGCTCGTTCAACACCGAGGCCGGGCCGACCCAGGATGTCACCCTGCAGTGGGCGACGTACTACGACGCCGCCGACCAGGCGGGCCT
>DASQFM010000198.1:0-5475 GCA_035633135.1 Candidatus Eiseniibacteriota bacterium | reverse complement strand
CACGGCACCGCCGGGCACCTGATCTGGCCGCCAGCGGACCCTCGTTGACCCTTCCGAGCTCGCCCACGATCCGGATCGGGGCGATCACCTCCCCCGCGGGCGTCGCCAGGCCGTCAGACGACGACGTTCGGTGGATCCGGGGTTAGATGGGGCCAACGGGTCAGGCGGTCGGCGGGATGTTGTGGTTGAAGCGGAACAGGTTATCGGGGTCGTACCGCCGCTTGAGCTCGACGAGGCCCGCAAATCGCTTGGGCCCGAACGCCGATTTGACGCGCTCGATCGGCTCGTCGGCGCCCATGTAGTTCACATAGCCGCCACCCGTGTGGGAGTGGGGCTCGAGCAGCTCGGCCGCTCCCCGCGCCCAGGCGATGCCTGTCGCATCCAGGTCCGGGTCCTCCCAGATCCCGAGGGCGCTGACGTTGAAGGCGGCCCCACGCTGACCGAAGGCGGCCGAATCGTCGGCCACCCGCTTCGCCTGTCCGTGGATCGGCTCGAAGAGCAGGGCCCCGATGCCCGGCTGCCCGCGCCAATGGTCGACGAGCCGGTCGATGAGCGAATCCGGCATCTCGCGGAGGAAATGACCCTTCCAGTAATGGCGTAACCCGAACGGCATCTGCGCGTTCAACGCCTGCATGTCCGGATAGGTCAGCGGCCCGAGCTGTTCGTGGATGAGCGGCGCCACCGCCCGAAGGGGGCCGATCGCAGCCTCGACGGCCTCCCGCGAGCCGGCGTAGCACAGCTCGAATGCCAGAACGAGACCGGTGACGGCGCCTTCCGCCCGCGTCGTCAGGACGGGCATCGCGACGAGCTCATCGGGAGCGTGGGCCATGAGGTCGCGGAACGCCCGAAGCCCGGCCGCGGCGTCGTCCGGGGCGTAGTAGAGGTAGCCGCCCTGGAATTCGCCGACCGGATGGAGCCTGAGATCGAATCTGGTGACGATCCCGAAGTTGCCGCCGCCACCCCGAAGCCCCCAGAGCAGCCCCGGCTCGCGCTCGCCGTCGACCTCGAGGATCTCGCCATTCGCGGTCACGACCTCCGCGCCGACGAGGTTGTCGCACGTGAGCCCGGCTACTCCCATCAGCCAGCCGAGCCCGCCGCCGAGGGCCAGGCCGCCCACGCCCGTGTCGCCGAAGGTGCCACCCGTCGTGCCGAGGCCGAAGGCATGGGCCGCGCCGTCCACGTCCAGCCACTGTGCGCCGCCCGCCACGTGCGCGATGCTTGCGACCGGATCCACGATAACGTCACGCATGAGCGAGAGGTCGACGACGACGGCCCCGTCGGCGACCGAGTGACCGGCGACGCTGTGGCCGCCCCCGCGGATGGCGATTGGCAGGTCGTGCGCCCGGGCGAAGCGGACCGCCTCGATCGCGTCGGCCGCGGAGCGGGTCCGGACGATGACCGCCGGCCTGCGGTCGATGAGCGCATTGAACGTGCGTCGGGCCTCGTCGTAGCCCGCGTCGCCAGGCTCCAGGACCTCTCCCGCCGCGGCGGCCCTCAGCCCGTCCGTCGATCGACCGTCGATGACCATCGGCCACATCCTCCTGCGCGGTCGACATAGTACGAGTCGCGCGGTGGTCTCCGGCGCCGGGTGCGGTGCGCTCCTCTCGATCGACCCAGAAAAGGAGCTGCCATGGCCAGCACGACCGCAACCTCCGGCATCGCTCCCGTCAACGGCATCGAGCTTGGGGCATGCCCCTCCGATAATCACCTCAGCCTGGAGGTGATCCGGCTGGCGACGGACGCCGCCCGGTGTCAGTGATCGAGACGCCTGAGAAGCTCCGCGGGTCGGATGACCTCGATACCTCGCTCAGCCAGCCACTCGGTCAGTTGCTCGCCCTCGAGGTGATCCCGATCGCCACGATCACCGGCGCGCTCCCCGCAAGGGCAGCCGCGATCACCGGCGCATCCGCCGGATCACGTCGCCTACGTGGTCTCGGATTCGATCAGCTCCTTCATGCGGCGCATGCTCTGCTGGATCGGGCCGCGATCCATCGGTTCCGTCATGGACGGCACATCAATGCTACCGGTGAGCTTCGTGCGATTGTCGCCTTCGGGTTCGAAGACCATCCGGGTGTGCATCTCGATGGGACCGTCGCGAATGACCATGCCGAACGCGTGATCTGGTACGAATTCGACGATCTCCATGGTGCCTTCCACGGGCGCTCCGGTGTGCGTGTGACGGCGCCGGATCACCGTTCCGAGCCCGATGGGTCCGTCGGTCAGCTGCTCGAGCTCCATCTTCGGGTCCCAGCGTGGATGATTGCGGACGTGATCGACGGCGAAGAACTTGAACACCACGCTCGGTGGCCGATCAATCCCTGTTTCGAACTCAGTCCTCATGTTTCCGTACCCCAGGCATTTCTCAGGTGACGCAGACGGTAGTGCATCGGGGAGAAGGCATGGCGATGAGCAGCTCATGAGATGGAGCGAGTTCGCGGCGGCGGCCCGCGAGCTCGAGAGCTGGGCACCGAAGGGTTCGAGTTCCACGCTGCCCACGGGGACTACACGTAGCTCCGGTAAGCCATCGTTGATCGCCCAGTAACCGGTATTCGTCATCCTCGACCGATGACGATCGCGCCACCGACAGCCGCACTCGCGGCTGACGGCCTACTTGCGTCGCTCGACCCTGAGCAGCGCGCGGCCGCGATGCTGCCCGATGGGCCGGCCCTCATCATTGCCCCGGCCGGCAGCGGCAAGACGACGACCCTGATCGCCCGCCTCGGAGTGCTCCTCACCCGTAGCGTGCCCCCCGACCGCATCGGCGTCGTCACCTTCCACCGCGACGCCGCGGCAGAACTGGCGGCCCGCATCGCCAGCCGGCTCGCGCCGCACGTGCCAGGCGCCGAGGCGATCGTCTTCCGGTTCGAGCTCGTCATGCGGATCAACGTCAGCGCCCATGAGCTGATCGGCCGCGAACTCCTCGTTCACGCGGCGCTGGCCGGCCAGCTGGCGATGCTCGCCAGCGAACCCCACAAGTAGCGTGCTGCAGACCCGGGGCAACGTCAGCGGCTCGCAATCTGCCGGGACCTGGCCGGTGGCCGAGAGACCGAGCTCCGGGCCGCCCAGGAAGCGCGGGGCTTGGCGGAGGCCCGCTATCTCGACGGCCATCCCGCCATCTTCCCGGAGGCTGTCCGGGTCTGGGACGACCAAGTCCATGCCACCGAGCAGCTGGCCGCCCTGGCCGACCGCTTGGCCGAGCTCGACGGGGCGAGCCCGCCCGAGGCCGACGCGTCGGACGCTGTCGCGACCCGCGTATCGGAATTCCTGGCTGACCTCGTCGAGCCGGCGAAGGTGACGGCCCTCGAGAAGCTCGGCGAGGGCGAGCGGGCGATGCGGATCGCGACCGGCTGGTTGCGGGCGAGGGCCGCCCCCCAGATGCGCCCTGGGGAGGGCTCTGAATGACCGTCCAGCCCTCGACACTATGGGTGGATCGTGTTGAGAGGTTGGCTGGCGAGGGAGCATTCGAACCCTCTAACCCCCCGATCAATAGTCACCGTGGCCTGCGCGCCGCCGGCACTCTGCCCTCGGCTATCTCAGCCAGGCCGAGTTCGAGAGGAGGTACCGGTACCGTTTCCGAGACGATCACCGCTGCCTAACCGCCGACTTGTCGACGCCGGGTGAAAACTGAGCACTTCTCGCCGGTCGAAAACTGAGCACCCCTTCGGTTCGACTGGCACCATCGACCACGACGAGCTCGTGTCGAGGAGGAAGGAGTGCATCAGGTGGACGACTGGGCCGAGGTTCATCGGCTCTTCGATCGGGAGGGCCGCCCGAAGGCGGCGATCGCCCGACAACTGGCGATGAGCCGGAACACCGTCGACCGGCTCCTGCGGCTCACCGAGCCCCCGCGCTATGAGCGCCCGCCGAAGGGCTCGCAGCTCGACCCGTTCGCTGGCACGATCGCGGCGCTCCTGGCCGCCGATCCGAGGGTGCCCGCCACGGTCATCTGCGAGCGCCTTCGGGCCGACGGCTATCGGGGCGGGATCACGATCCTCAAGGACCACCTCAGCTCGATCCGCCCCGGGGTTCCTCGCCGCCCGGGCCTTCCAGCGGACGTCGTATCGGCCGGGCGAGACCGGCCAGGTCGACTGGTGGCACACGGGCGCGTTGGTCCCGGTCGGCCGGGGCCGGACCCCGCGAGGCATTCGGACTCGTGACGAGCCTGCCGCACTCGGGAGCCCACGCCGCGGTGTTCAGCTTCGGCCGGACGGTCGGCGACGTGCGGCCGGGCTTGGTCGGCTGCCTGGCTCGCCTGGGCGGGGTCCCGGATGTCGAGGCCGAGGCGTTCACGATCGCGACGGTGCCGGCCCGATTCGCCGAGCGCGGAGATCCGGGAGCCGGGATCGACGCCGCGGTGGGTTCGCTGGCCGCTCTCCTCGAGCTGTCCCTGCGGCACGAGGGCGAGGGGCTTGGCGACGCGCCGTGGCCGCCGAACTACGCCAAGCAGGCCGGCGAGCCGCCACGGGTCCAGCCATCACGGAAGCGACGGGCCGACGCCGGGTCTCGAGCGCTGGAAGGCGCGCTGGCCCGCCGCGGCGGCCGCCCTCGAGCCGGCGGACGTCCTCGTCGACGGGATGCGCGGCCGGGCCACCCTCTGGTATCGCGTCCGCCTGAACCTGACCCACGTCCCCGAGGTCGAGCGATCCCCCCAGGAGCCGCTCGACCCGGACTACGACCCGTGGGCCGGTGGCGTGAAGATCAATCCTTGTTCGCGTGGCTGCGCGGAAGGTGATCGCTGACTGCGCGAAGCGCAGTCCGTCGTGGCCGGTGCTCTTGCGGCAGGGGCAAGGGCCGCAGATCCTCGTTGGCGGCCGGTCGGCCGAGGTAGAAGCCCTGGCCGAGATCGCAACCGAGCGCCGACAGCTGATCGAACTGGGCCATGGTCTCGATCCCCTCGCCGATCGTCGTCAGGCCGAGCCGCCTGGCGAGGGCGATGATGGCCGCCGCGATCGCCTCCTCCGGCCCCGCCTGCTCGAGGGCGATGACGAACGACTGGTCGATCTTGACGATGTCGATCGGCAGGCGCGCGAGATAGCTCAGCGCCGAGTAGCCGGTTCCGAAGTCGTCGATGGCCAGACGGACACCGATCTCGCTCAGCCGTTCGATGGCCGGTCGAGCGAGGTCGATCTCGAGCAGCGACGACTCGGTGATCTCGACGACGAAGCGATCCGGTGACAGGCCGGTCGCCTCGAGGGTCCGGCCGAGGCGGGTGACGATGTCCCGGCGGATGAGCTGGCTCGACGACAGGTTGACGCTGACCCACGGACGATCGCCCGCTTTGCCCCAGTTTGCCGTCGTCCGGCAGGCCTCGTCGACGACCCAGTCGGTCAGCGGGCCGATCAGCCCGCTCGATTCGGCCATCGGAATGAACTCGTCAGGGCCGATGAGCCGGCCGTCGCGCAGCCAGCGGACGAGCGCCTCGTACCCGATCGTCCGGCCGGTCCGCAGGTCGACCACCGGCTGATAGTGGAGGCG
>DASQFM010000197.1:0-4154 GCA_035633135.1 Candidatus Eiseniibacteriota bacterium | reverse complement strand
TTCCGGATCGAGCTCGAGGGGCGCGACCGGCTGAACGGCCGGCCGGTGCTTTACTGCTTCAACCACCTCGGCTGGGTCGATCCGTTTGCCCTCATCGCGGCATTGCCGGCGAAGCCCCGGCTGTTCTTCTTCGGGCCGCGCGAAGAGGACATGGGCGCCGGAGGGCGGAATCGGGTCATGTGGTGGAGCGGCATGTCCGTCCCATTCCGGCCGGGCAAGGAGGACCTCCTGCGGACGGCGCGCCACGTCCAGGCGGTCTTCGACGCCGGCGGGTGCCTCGCGATCGCCGGCGAGGGCGCGATCCACGTGCACGAGGGCGATCTCCTGCCGCTCCAGGAAGGGACCGCCTACTTCGCGATCCGGGCGGGGGTTCCGATCGTCCCGATCGCCATCACCGGGACGTCATGGCTCAGCTTCCGGGGGCGAGTCCGCGTGCGCGTTGGGGAGCCGATCGCAACCAGGGGCCGTCCGACCCGCGAGGCAGTCGACGCCTACACCGCGGCGGCCTGGCACGCCCTCCGGGCGATGGTCGATCACGACGTCGATCCGCCGCGGCCGGGTCGCTTCGGGCGCTGGCTGACCGACCTGTTCAACGATTGGGGGCCGGGCGGTCGGGAGGCTGCCGGCCGGATCCGCGGTCCACGCCCGGAGGACGTGCCGGTTCCGGGTGCGCTGCCCAGTGAGGTCCCGGCCGACTGAGGCGGCGCACTGGCATACTTCCGCCGGGACCAGCAGCACGGAGGCATCCCTGGACGCCGCGGGCCTATCCCCGAATCCGAACGAGTACCGCCGCCGGCTGCGGGAGCAGCCGGACGAACGCGTGGATTCGTGGGCCGCGGAGCTCATGCGCGACGTCGTCAAGCGTCGGGGCGTGGTCAAGGTCGTGCGCGACTTCCGCAAGGCCGCCAAACTGTCCGAGGCCGAATTCGAACGGGTGTTCGCTTCCGGGGGCGGCGCTCCGGCGACGCTGGGACGCGATCTCGAGGGCAACGTCATCGTGCCCACGATCAGCCTCTTCGCCCTCGTGCCCGGCATCCACGCCCAGGTGGCCGATGGACGCGATCGTCTCATCGACTACCTCGTATCGAACTTCGAGGAGCTGGTGTACGTCTGACCCGGCCGCCCGCATCGGCGGGCTGATCCGCCTCGTCCATCCGTTTCCGATCCTCCTCGATGCGCTCGCGACGGGGGCCATCGCCACGCTCGGGGGGGCAACGCCGCCAACCGCGGTCCGGCTCGGCGCGGCCATGCTGGCGCTGCAGGCCTCGATCGGGGCCCTCAACGACTTGCTCGACGCCGCGCGCGACGCCGGTCGCAAGTCCGGCAAGCCCATCCCGCGCGGCATCGTCGGGGTCGGGGCGGCGCGGGGCGTCGTGATCGGTGGCCTGGTCGCGGGGCTCGCCCTGGCGGCGCCCTCGGGCCCGGCGACCATCCTCGTGGCCGCCCTCGGCGCCTCGGTGGGCTATCTCTACGACCTGCGCCTGTCCCAGACGTCGTGGTCGTGGCTGCCGTTCGCGCTCGGCGTGCCGCTGCTGCCCCTCTTCGCCTGGCTCGGGACCACCGGGACGGTTCCTCCAGCCCTCGTGACCCTCCTGCCGATCGGGGTCGTCGCCGGGGCCGGGCTGGCCCTCGCCAACTCGCTCGCGGATGTGGAGCGGGACGCCGCCGCGGGCAAGCCGTCGGCGGCGGTGCAGCTCGGGCGGGATCGCGCCTGGGCGATCCAGATCGCCCTCCTGGCAAGCGCTGCCGTGCTCGCGATCGCGCTCCTGCCCGTGAGTCGGGCCGGGATCCCCGTGGCGAGCCAGGCCTTGATCCGCGCGGTGGTCATCATCGGCTGCGTCGTGCTCCTCGGGGCGGCGCTGCTGGTCAGGCGAGCCGACGCCAGATGGCGCGAACGGGCGTGGGAGATCGAGGCCATCGCCGTCGCCGTGATCGGCGCGGCGTGGCTGGCGGCCGCCGCCTGGCCCGATTTCCTTGAATTGGGCCTAACAATCGGCGCCTGACCTCGTTATCCTGTCGACGCGGACCGGCATCGGCAGGAGAGGGGAACACACGTGAGGGCAACGATCCGACGATCTCGAGGCCTCCTGTTGGCCTTGGCCGTGCTCGCCATTTCGGCCACGATGGTCCTGGCTGCCAAGCCCGGAAGCGCCGGGTCTCCCGCCTGCGAACACGGCAAGTCGGCTGCCCACACCGATAAGACGGGCTGTGCGGACGAGGAAACGCCCGGCACCGACGGCACCGAGGGCACCGAAAGCACGGAAGACACCGAGGGCGCCGAGCAGGGGAGCGGGGACACCGAGGCGGCCAAGGAGCCCAAGGCAGCCAACGAGCCCAAGAAGACCAAGTCGACCGACACCGAGGCGACCGGCGAGGGCGGCGATCACTGCGCGACCGACCCGACGGGCCTCAGCGAATCCGCCCTGGCGGCCATGAACCACGGTTCGATCGTCTGCTGGGCGGCCCATCAGACCAGCTGGCCCAGCATCTACGCCAACCACGGGGCGTTCGTCTCGCACTGGGCCCACGCGGGCAAGGACAGCACCAGCCACGGGAAATCTGCCTGGGGGAAGTCCCACAAGAAATAGGCGGCAGCGGGCCCCGCTCACGGAGTGGGTAAGGCCCGAAAACGATGAAGCCGGCGCCTCTGGCGCCGGCTTCGAGATTCTCGACGTTCGTCTGAGCGGCTCGGCCGCTCGGTGGTTCGTGGGGCCCATGGGGCCTCCTCGAGTCCCTAGGAGACGTCTCCGCTGCGGACCATGGCGATGGCGTTCTCCAGGCGGAGCTTCGCGATCGTGAGGTATTTGGCGAGGTTGGCACGGTCCAGGGCATCGATGCCCGAGATGACGTCCGGCGAGCGGAGCACCTCGACCATCGCCTCGAGGGCCTCGGCGAAGCCCTGCTTCGCCGCGACGAGCGAGTTCTCCGTGAGCGGAGCGGCGGCTTTGCGCTGGCCGGTCCAGGCTGCCTCGCCCTCGCTGGCCGGGGCCGCTTCGGCCGGCGCTGCCACCCGGTCGGCCTTGCGGCCGCGCCGCGTTGGCCGACCGTCGATCCGCTCGCGCAGCTTGATCAGGGTCAGCTCGCCCCTGGCGACCTGCTCGGCAAGCCTTCGGCGCTTCCGCGGGTCCTCGACCTTCATCAGCTCATACGCGTGCGACAGCGTGTCTTTGCGCAAGGACACCAGCTCCCGGATCTCCGGCGGAGCGTCCGCGAGCCGCAGCCGGTTCTCGAGATAGCCCTTGTCCTTGCCCAGCTTCTGGGCCAGCTTGCGCACCGAGTAGCCGTGCTCTCGGACCATCCGCTCGTACATCACCGCCTCGTCGAGGGGCGACAGGTCCTCCCGCTGGAGGTTCTCGATGATCGCGATCTCGAGCGCCGTGTCGTCGTCGATGTCCTCGACGAGCGCCGGGATGGTCTTGAGCCCGGCCGCGCGCGACGCGCGCCATCGGCGCTCGCCGGCGATCAGCTGGAACTCGCCCTCGTCCAGCGGCCGAACGAGAATCGGCTGCAGGACGCCGTGCTCGCGAATCGACGCGGCGAGCTCATCGAGGGTCTTGGCGTCGATCGCCAGGCGTGGCTGCTCCGGGTTGGGCGTGATGTGTTCGACCGAGATCACGCGCACCCCGCCGGTCGCTCGGCCGCGGTCCGGCGAAAGCAGGCTGATGATCGCCGGCGAAAGCTCGCGCTCCTCGGACAGGCGCCGCGCAGCCGCGGCGCGGAAATCGACTCTAGCCAAGGTCCTTTACCTCCCGAGCGAGCTCGCGGTAGATGCGCGCCGCGTCGGACGTCCGGGCGTACGTCGTGATCGGCCGTCCGACGAGCGGCGCCTCGCCGAGCTTCACGGCGTTGCGGACGATCGAGTTGAACACATGGTGGTCGCCAACGACGCGCATCTCCTCGAGCATGTCGCGCGCGAGATTGGTGCGGCTGTCGAAGAACGTCGGCAGGAGCCCCAGGATCTTGAGCCGCCGATTGAGCTTCAGCCGGATCGTGTTGATCACCTTGACGAGGTTGTTCAGGCCCTTCATCGCGTAGTACTGCGTCTGGACCGGGATGATCACCCCGTCGGCGGCGACGAGACCGTTGACGGTCAGGAGCCCCAGATTGGGTGGGCAGTCGATCAGGGCATAGTCGTAGCGCCGCCGGAGCCGGCC
>DASQFM010000196.1:0-3428 GCA_035633135.1 Candidatus Eiseniibacteriota bacterium | reverse complement strand
ATGACCAAGCGGACGCTGCGGATCGACGAGCTCTTGCGCGAGGAGATCGGCTCCATCCTGACCCGCGAGGTCGACGATCCCCGGATCGGGTTCGCGACCGTCACCGACGTCGAGACTGCACCCGACCTCAGCCACGCCCGGGTCTGGGTCAGCGTGATCGGGCAGCCCGATGAGCGCGACGCGACGCTGGCCGCGCTCGGGCGGGCGATGCCGTTCGTGCGGCGCCAGCTCGGCGGCCGGATCAAGCTCCGACGCATCCCCGAGCTCCACCTCCGGCTGGACGAATCGCTGCAGCGCGGGACCCGGGTCCTGCACCTGCTCTCGGAGCTGAAGTCGGGCGAGCCCGTGGATGCTCCCGGACCGGCCGCCGAGTCGCTGCCCACCCCGGTCGCGCGCCTGCCGCACGAGGGCGACGCGCCGGATGCCCCGATCGGCGCGGGCGAATCGGCGTCACCCGCACCGCGCCGGCGACGGCGCCGCCGGGCGGCGGGCTCCTCCGGCACGAACCGCCAACGCCGATGACGTTCGATCTCGGGCCCTGGCTCGATGCCGTCCCGGACCCAGCCGTCGGCGCCCTGGCCGGTGCGCGCGAGGTCCTGATCGTGAGCCACGAGAACCCCGATGCCGACACGCTCGGCGCTGCCCTCGGGGTTGCCGCGATCATCGAACGCGATGGGGCCCGGGCGACCCTCGTCTCCACGGATCCGGTGCCGCCGCTCTACGGGTTCCTGGAGGGCATGGATCGCTTCCGGACCGACCCCGAGCCCGACCGCGACTACGACCTGCTGGTCGTATGCGACTGCGGCTCGCTGGATCGGATCGGCGCCGTCCGTGACCGGCATCCGGAGCTCTTCGCCCGGTTACCGCGGCTGATCATCGACCACCACGCCTCGAACGAGGACGACTCACCAGTGGCGTGGGTGGACCCGACCGCGGCGGCGACCTGCGAGATGGTCGCCCTGCTGGCAGCGCGAGTGGGGCTGCCGCTCGACTCCGGCGCGGGGTCCCTGGCCGCCGTGCTGATGGCCGGCATCGTCATGGACACGGCCACCTTCGCCCACCCGAATGCAACACCGCGGACGCTGGCCGTCTCGGCCGCGCTCGTCGAGGCGGGCGCGCCGCTGGCCGAGATCTCACGGCGCCTGTATCGCTCCAAGCCAGACGTCCAGCTGCGGCTCTTCGGCCGCGTCCTGGATCGCCTCCAGACCGCCGACGGCGGCCGGATCATCTACAGCTCGCTGTTCGACCGCGACCTCGTGGAGACCGGGACCATCGGCCCGCACTCCGAAGGGATCATCGACCTGCTGGCCCAGTCCGAGACCGCCGACGTGTCGATCCTGTTCAAGGAGGCCGGGCCGAACGAAACACGGGTCTCGGTTCGGACGCGGCAGGGCGGCGTGGACGCCGCGGCGCTGACCGGGCGATTCGGGGGCGGGGGGCACGTCCGGGCCGCCGGGGCAACCATCGCGGCGCCGCTCGCGGCGGCGCAGGAACGCGTCCTCGCCGACGCCGCGCAGATGGTGGCGGCCCTGCCACAGGATCGCTTGGCCGCTCAGCTGAGCTCAGCGCAAGGCGGCGCCGAGCACGCGAACGAGCGTACCTCGCGCGTACGTGAGTGAACGAGCGCAGGCGCCAACGCGGCGCTGAGCCAGATCAGCGGCCAAGCATCATGGATGGCATCCTTGTGGTCGCCAAGCCGGCCGGGCCCACCTCGCACGACGTCGTCGCCCTGGTGCGCCGTCTCGCTTCGACCCGTCGCATCGGCCACGGCGGGACCCTCGATCCCTTTGCCTCGGGCGTCCTGCCGCTCTTCCTGGGCCAGGCGACCCGGCTGGTCGAATACCACCTCGGCGACACGAAGGACTACCGGGCTACGGTCTGCTTCGGGGCGACCTCGACGACCGACGATCTGGCCGGCGAGCTGTCACCCGTGCTGCCGGCCGCTGATCGCTTGCTGACACGGGAGCAGGTGGCGGCAGAGGTGGCGACGTTCGAGGGACCCCAGCTTCAGCAGCCGCCGGTCTATTCGGCGATCAGCGTCCGCGGGCGCAAGGCGTACGCCATCGCCCGGGCCGGGGAGATGCCGGAGCTCGCGCCACGGGCGGTCACGATCCAGCGGATCGAGCTCATGGAGTGGGACGACCGGGATCCGTCGCGACCGATCGCGGTCATCGAGGTCAGATGCTCGGCGGGAACGTACATCCGGGCGGTCGCCCGCGACGTCGGAGCGCGGGTCGGCTCGGGTGCCTACCTGGGCGCCCTGGCACGGACCGCCAGCGGGCCATTCCGGCTCGCGGACGCCTTGGGCCTCGACGCAATTCGCGCCGCCGCCGCCGACGGCGAGGATGGGGTTCGCGCGCTCCTGCTGCCGGCCGATGCCGGCCTCGAAGTGATGCCGTCGCTGCAGCTGACGGCCGCCGAGATCCGGGATGCCGCGCAGGGCCGCTTCGTGCGACCCGAAGCCGGGGTCGCCGCGCTGCCGGAGGAGACCCCGCTGCGCCTGCTCGATGCGGACGGGCGCATCGTCGGGATCGGCCACCGCGACGGCCGCAGGATCGCGCCGGAGAAGATGCTGGTCGGCGTCGATCGGGCGGCTCCGGCCAGCGACCGAGCGGCCGCGGCCGGGCCGGCGCCGACGGGATGACCCACGCCTCCCTGCCGCAGATGCACGTCGTCGAGGGCATCGATCGCCTGGCTTCATCGCACGGCCGGCTGTTCGTCGTCGTCGGTGTCTTCGACGGCCTCCATCGGGGTCACGCCTACCTCCTCGAGCACCTCCGGGCGGAGGCAGGGCGGCGGGAGGCGCGTCCGGCGGTCATCACCTTCGACCACCATCCCGACGAGATCCTGACGGGAACCTCACCACCGCTGCTCCTCGATCCGAACGAACGGCTTGAGCGGCTCGAGCAGGCGGGGGTCGCGATAACGGTCATCGAGGTCTTCGACGTGGCGCTGCGGATGACGCCGTTCGATCGCTTCGTCCGCCGGATCGCGGAACGGGTCGACCTCGCAGGCTTCCTGATGACGCCCGATTCCGCCTTCGGGCACGACCGGGGCGGAACGCCGGAGACCGTCGCCGCACTCGGCCGCGAGCTCGGCTACGACGTCGCGGTCATCCCAGCCCTGGAGATCGATGGCCGCGCCGTCCGGAGCGCGGAGATCCGGGCAGCGATTGCAGCGGGCAACCTGCGCGACGCGGGCCGCCTCCTGGGTCATCCCTATGCCATCGTCGGCAGGACGGAAGCCGACGACGACGGCGATTGGGTCGTCCGCGTCCCGATGCCGGTGGCGCTCCCGCCGGCGGGGGACTACGAGGTCAGCATCGACGCGGCCGACGAAGCATGGAGCCCCGGCATCGCCCCGCCATCGGCCGATCGCACGGTTCCGCCAACTGCCTTCCGCGGGGCCGTGTCGATCGACGAGACCGC
>DASQFM010000195.1:0-9790 GCA_035633135.1 Candidatus Eiseniibacteriota bacterium | reverse complement strand
GTCCTGGGCACCAACAGCAACACCAACACCGGTGGCAGCTTCGACTGCACCTTCCCCGATGGCCCGGCCAGTCCGTCGGTCTCGGTCTACGCCGAAGATGACGACGCGCCGGGCAACGGCAACCCGGGCAACACCGAGTCGCTGGCCGTCACCGTCAACAACGTCAAGCCCACGCCCACGATCAACCCGGTCGCGGGCACGGGCGGCGCTGCCTGCACCGGCGGAAACACGGTGACCCTCGGGTTCTCGTGGGTCGATCCGGCCCTCACGAACGACACCTACAGCTACGACGTGAACTGGGGCGACGCCTCGGCGCACACCATCGCTGGACTGGGTGCCACGTCGCCCGTCTCCGGCTTGACGCACTCGTACGCGGCCGGCGGCCCGTACACGATCATCGTGACGGTCAATGATGATGATGCGGACGCGGGCAACACGGACTCGAGCGCGCCCTTCTCGTTCCTCTACGACACCAGCGGCATCCTCCAGCCGATCAACCTGACCGGCACTCGGAGCAGCTTCAAGATCGGCAGCACGATCCCGGTGAAGGTCAGGGTCTTCGACTGCAACAACGTCTCGGTCGCGGGCCTGACCCTCAACGTGAGCCTGATCAAGCTCGACGGCAGCGCCCTGCCGGCCAACGAGACGGTTGTCAGCAGCGTGCCCGATTCAGGCACCGTGATGCGCTATAGCGCGGCATCCGACCCGCTATACATCTACAACCTGTCGACAAAGCGCAGCCAGCTCTGCAGCTCGCAGGCTCCCTGCACCTCCGGGGGCGATCTCACCGCGGGGACCTATCTATTGACAATTCTTGGACCCATCGAAGCGACGTTCGCATACATCGACCTTCGGCTGTAGAGCCCATTCGTCCGCCTCGAGGCGGCTCGCAAGGCGATAGACAAGCGGCCGAGCCTTCCAGGCTCGGCCGCTTGTGCGTGTTCGATCCCCCGCGTGCCGTTCTCGCTTAGTCGGGGTTCCAGGTCCCGCAACCGAACGCGCGGAACCCTACGTCCCCGGGTTGGATCGTGGCGGTGGCAGGGCCGCTGACGACTTCGCCGTCGACGACCTCGTCGAGGGTCCCGCCAAATCCGGACAGACGCTGCCAGAGGCATTGGCCGGTGCCGTCCGAGCGGAAGGTGCCGGGTTGCAGGTCGGCACCAACGATGTACGTGCCATCTCCGAACGGTGGTCCTGGGATAACGGCGGACAGGTCGCTGGACCACGTCCCGCACTGCTCCGATCGAAAGCCCTTGTCGGTCGGGCTGATCTCAACGACCGCAAACCCCGTCACGTTTGCGAACGCGATGTCATCCGCGAGGGTGCCGCCAAATCCACTCACCCGCGCCCAGTGGCAGGCCGGAGCCGGCTCACGAAGTCGATAGGTGCCCGCTGCCAGGTCAACGCCGACGGTGTAGGTGCCGTCGGCGAACTCGACAGCCGGGCGTGGCGTGGGCGATGGGGACGGAGGACCCGAGCTCGCCAGGTTCCCAGTCGGGCTTGGCGAAGATGTCCCAAGCGGCGCCAGGGGAGCGGCACTGGGATTGCTCGTGCACGCCACCGTCAGGACAACGAGCATCGCGAGGGTCGACACGAGGCGGAACACAGCACGGATCTTAGGTGCCCGATCGGGACGGCCGCTCCATCTGCTCTGGCCGAGGGATGCGAGGCGTCCCAGCCGGACACGGTCGTGCCAACGTGATCGCCTGCGAGACCAAATAGAACGCCTGTACGAAGCGTTGCCCCTCGGTTAGAATTCACGACGTGCCCCAGGATCAGATCGTCGTTCGCGGAGCACGCGAGCACAACCTCAAGAACATCGACGTCGCGTTCCCGCGCGACCGCCTCGTGGTCATCACGGGACTGAGCGGCAGCGGCAAATCGAGCCTCGCCTTCGACACCATCTACGCCGAAGGCCAGCGCCGCTATGTCGAGAGCCTGAGCGCGTACGCCCGCCAGTTCCTGGGTCAGATGGAGAAGCCCGACGTCGACCAGATCGACGGCCTGAGCCCGGCGATCTCGATCGACCAGAAGGGTGCGTCACGCAACCCCCGGAGCACGGTCGGCACCGTCACCGAGATCTACGACCACCTGCGGCTGCTCTTCGCCCGGATCGGCCATCCGCATTGCCCGAACGGTCATGAGATCGAGCGCCAGACCGTCCAGCAGATCGTCGACCAGGTCCTCGCGATGCCCGAGGGCACCCGGCTCCTCGTCCTCGGCCCGCTCATCAAGGACCGCAAGACCGAGGGCGATCGGATCTTCGACGCCGCGAAGCGCCAGGGCTTCGTGCGCGTTCGGGTCGACGGCGAGACCTACGACCTGACCGAGGCGCCGACCCTCGACAAGTACAAGCGCCACACCATCGAGGTCGTCGTCGATCGGTTCATCGTCCGCCGCGCCGAGGCGCCGGGGGATTGGACCAGGGACGACCGGGGCCGGCCGATCGACCCCGAGAGGAACCAGCCCCTCGAAGACCCGGACATGCCACGGCTGGCCGATTCGATCGAGACCGCCCTCCGGCTGGGCGAGGGCGTCGTCCTCATCGCCCCCGTCCCCCGGGAGGGCGCGGGCCCGGACTTCGAGGAACGCAGGTTCTCCGAGCGCTACTCGTGCCCGTACGACGGCACGACGATCGACGAGCTCGAGCCCAGGAGCTTCAGCTTCAACTCACCCCACGGCGCCTGCCCCACGTGCACGGGGCTCGGCGTGAGACTCGAGATCGATCCGGACCTCGTGATCCCGGACCGGGGCAAGAGCTTCCTGAACGGCGCGATCATCCCGTGGGCCCGCATGTCCACGGACAGCAGCTGGCGGATGAAGATCGCCGAGGCGGTCTTCAAGGCCCACAAGTGGGATCCGAAGCAGTCGATCCGCGACCTGCCGCCCGCTGCCGTCCAGCACCTGCTCTACGCCAGGAAGAACGAGAAGGTCCTCGTCCGCTACAAGCACGAGCGCGGCGAGAACACCTACCACGCCACGTTCGAGGGCGTCGTCACCAACCTCGAGCGGCGCTACCGCGAGACCGAGTCCGAATACATCAAGACCGAGCTCGAGAAGTACATGGTCGAGCGGCCCTGCCCGGCCTGCAAGGGCAAGCGGCTCCGGCCCGAGGCCCTGGCCGTCACGATCGATGCCCACGACATCTCGGACGTCGCCGACCTCTCGATCACCGATGCCCTCGACTGGGCCCAGAACCTTCCGTCGAGGATCACCGAGCGCGAGCGCCAGATCGCCCACCAGGTCCTCAAGGAGATCCGGGCGCGGCTCGGGTTCCTCGTCGACGTCGGGCTCGACTACCTGACTGTCAACCGCACCAGCCAGACGCTCTCGGGCGGCGAGGCGCAGCGAATCCGCCTCGCGACCCAGATCGGGACCACCCTGATGGGCGTCCTGTACATCCTCGACGAGCCGTCGATCGGGCTCCACCAGCGCGACAACGCCAAGCTGATCGCGACGCTCACCCGGCTGCGGGACCTCGGCAACACGGTGCTCGTGGTCGAGCACGATGAGGAGACGATCCGGACGGCCGACTGGGTCATCGACCTCGGGCCCGGTGCGGGCGAGCACGGCGGCGAGATCGTCGCCAATGGCCTGCTCGATGTCGTCCTGGCGGAGCCCAGGTCGGTCACCGGCGCATTCCTCCGCGCCGAACGAGCCGTCCCGATCCCGAAGGAGCGGCGCAAGGGCAACGGCAAGCAGCTGGTGGTCCGCGGGGCGCGCGAGCACAACCTGCAGGGCATCGATGTCGCCGTCCCGCTCGGCACGTTCACCGCCGTGACGGGCGTCTCGGGCAGCGGCAAGAGCACGCTCGTGAGCGAGGTCCTCTATCGCGCCCTGGCCCGCGAGCTGAACGGCTCGCGCGAGCCGGTCGGGAAGCACGACGCGATCGAGGGCACGGCGAACATCGACAAGATCATCGAGATCGACCAGAGCCCGATCGGCCGGACGCCTCGCTCGAACCCGGCGACGTACACCGGCCTCTTCGGCACGATCCGGGAGCTCTTCGCGGCCGTCCCCGAGGCCCGCGTCCGCGGCTACAAGCCCGGCAGGTTCAGCTTCAACGTCAAGGGCGGGCGCTGCGAGAACTGCAAGGGCGACGGGATCATCAAGATCGAGATGCAGTTTCTGCCGGACGTCTACGTCCCGTGCGAGGTCTGCAAGGGGGCGCGCTACAACCGTGAAGCCCTCGAGATCCACTACAAGGGCCGATCGATCGCCGACGTCCTCGAGATGACGGTCGAGGAGGCGGTCGATTTCTTCGCCCCCGTGCCCAAGGTCGCCAACAAGCTGCGCACCCTGAACGATGTCGGCCTCGGCTACGTGCATCTCGGCCAGCCGGCGACGACGCTCTCGGGCGGCGAGGCCCAGCGGGTGAAGCTCTCGACCGAGCTGTCGCGGAGGGCAACCGGGCGGACGTTGTACGTCCTCGACGAGCCGACGACCGGCCTGCACTTTGCCGATGTCGAGAAGCTGCTCCAGGTGCTGCACCGGCTCGTCGAGCAGGGCAACACTGTGCTGGTGATCGAGCACAACCTCGACGTCATCAAGACGGCCGACTGGATCGTCGACCTCGGGCCGGAGGGTGGGGCCCGCGGCGGCCGGATCATCGCCGAGGGCACGCCGGAGCACGTGGCCCGGCTCAAGGGCTCGGCGACGGGGGAGTACCTGGCCCGCGTCCTGCGCGGCGAGCCGCTCGTGCCGCTGTCCGACGTCACCTTCGCCGAGGCGGCCGGCCGGGTCCGGGCGGTCGCGCGGACGGCGCGGATGGCCGCGGAGTCGAAGGCCGAGCTGGCGGACGCTGCCGAGAACGGGAATGGGCGCGAGCGAAAGGCCGCCGCCGGATCGACTCGGACGCCGCGGGGCGGCTCCGCGGTCGCTACCCGCCGTCGTGCCTGACCTGCGAGCCCCGGCCCGCCGCCGTGCCTGGACATCCGAGTCCGCACGCGCCGACGTCGCTGATGTCCGAGTCCCCGCGCGCCGCCGTGCCTAACGCGCCCGGCCCTGCCCGCCACGAAATCCCGGCCATCGATACGGCCGCCCTCGAAGCGGCCCGCGCCGCGGATCGCCTCCTGGCCGCGGCCAAAGCCTTCGACAACGATCGCTGGACGCGCTACCTCACTCCGCTGCCGGACCAGCTCCGCGACGAGCCGATGCCGGCGCTGCGATCGGTGGCCCGCCGCGCTCGCGGCGCCTACGGACCCAAGGACTCGATCCGCGACTCCCTGCCCGAGGACGTGACGGAGCCGTTCCTGGAGGCCATCGACCGGCTCCTCAAGGCCATCGCCCGCGACGAAGCCCACCGGGGCTGATTGGCGGTTCCGGCCGCGAGCGCCTTCGCTTATCGGCTCCACCGATGAACGCGACGTGATCCCGCTGGATTTTCGCGCAGCGGAAGTGTGGGGGAAGCCAAAGTCGTCGATCTGATCAGCCCCAACGGTAATCAGCGCCGTGGACGGCCTCGGAGTGGTTGTCAGGAGCTAGACCTGGTCGCGCTCATCAGTCCCACCGATATCCCAGGTTGAGGACTCCGCCGGTCGCGCTCCGCCTGATGCCGAGCCAACGCCGCGCGCCGCTGCCGGATCAACTCCGCGAAGATCCCATGCCGACGCCGACTCGCTGGTCGCGCGTGATCCGCAGGTATTGCCCCTCGGAGTACGCTCGCCACGGGAGCAGGCAAGACAAGAAGCCGCCAGCGGGGAGGATCGAGATGAGCCACCACGACAAGCCCTCGATGATTGGCGACGCCGAGAAGCGCGCGACGCTCGAGCGGACCATCGCGGCGATGGACGCCCAGGACTGGGACGCCGCCACCGCGGACATCGCCGATGACTTCGTTCAGGAGTGGCCCCAGTCGGGCGAGCGGGTCGCGGGCAAGGATCACTGCCTCGTCGTCTGGCGGAACTACCCCGGCGGCGGCCCGACGATGCAGGTCCGCCGGATCTCCGGCGGCGGCGATCAGTGGCTGGTCGAGTCGATGCTCGACTACAGCGGCAAGCCCGTATTCGGCGTCCACGTCTTCGAGTTCCGGGACGGCAAGCTCGCCAGGGAGACTGACTACTTCGCCGACCCGTTCGAGCCCCCGACGTGGCGTTCGGACTGGGTCACCGTGGATCCGGAGATGGCGCGCGCCTGAGCCGCGATGGCAAACCGAGGTGCGAAACAACGTTGAGCGCTGGTCGGGGCCGCTGACGCTCCTCGGCGCGGCGAGTCGCCCTGTGCCGAAGCAGGCCCTCAGTACACGAGCGGGATGAGCGCCCTGGTTTCGCGCCGGTAGAGCTCGTATTCGGCAAAGCGCTCGGCCAGCCAGATCTCCTCGCGCCGCCGCTTCAGGTCGAGGATCACGAAGAGCAGGAGCGCCGCCACCAGCGTCGGAGTCGACAACCGGACGAGGGCGAGCCCGATCGCGCCGAGGACCAGCCCCGAGTAGACCGGGTGCCGCACGAGCCGGTACGGCCCTGACCGGACGAATCGACTCGTGGGTATCGGCCGCGGCAACGCCGTGAAGGAGCCCGCCCGCCACAGGAGGTAGAGGGCGCTCGCGAACAGGACAGCGCCCGCCGCGATCAAGCCCCAGCCGAGCGCGACTGCCGCCATCGCGGCCGACCCGCGCATGAGCAGCATCGGCAGGCGCAGCTGGTCGGCGACCACGACAAGCGCGATGCCGACGAACTGCATCGTCACCCAACCCTCGCCGTTGGGGCCCAGGTCGGGAATGCGGGACGCGGACGGGCGCATGTTGTGTTGATGATGCACGCGATCAACTGCGACTGGCAGCATGGGGCCCGCGCGGGCGCGCGAGGCGGTTCGCCCCGCCTGGCAGCTGAGTGGTTGTTCACCCCCGACCGACGCGGCCCGGTCGATCCGGTAGGTTCGTGCCGTCTCTGAGGAGGAGAGGTCCATGAGAACGTCACCGGGGATCGTGTTCGCCGTGCTCGCCGGGTTGATTGCGACCGGCTGCAGCTCGACAGCGGCAACGGCGGTCCCAACGACCGCGGCCGTCACTGCGGCCCCGACGGCCCCGCCGACAGCGACGCTGCCGCCAACACCCAGTCCTGAGCCCACAATCGACCTTGCGCCGGTCGCTGCGGCCTACCTGGCGATGTCGAACGCACTCATCGCCGCCAACGAAGCCGCGCTTGCGGTGCTGAATAGTGCGACGAGCGATGCGGAGGCGGCGCCGGGCTACCAGATGTTCGCCGACGCGGACGGCGTCGCGATCGCCGCCGTCCAGGCGATCACCTTCCCGCCCGATCTCCAGGACGAGGTTGCATCGTTCATGGCCGCACTGGAGAAGCACCAGGCCGCGATGGCCCAGCTGGCCGCCGATCCTTCGGACGTCGACCCGACCATCCAGGATCGGCTCAACGAGGCAGCGGCGGAGTCGCGGGCCGCGGCATCTGCAATCCGCGCGGCACTCGGCCTGCCACCGCCGGCGACGCCGGCGCCCTGACGCGATCCAGGGGCGGGCGCGCAGCGGGGGGGCGTGCTCGCGGCGGGGCGTGCTCGCGGCGGGGCGTCCTCGCCCGGGCCTCAGCCGATCTCGACTCCCAGCTCATCCGGCGTGAACGCCTCGAGCAGAAACGGCGACGGCGCCTCCGGGTCATACACGAGGGTGAGTGACCGGCGCGCACGGGTCCAGGCCACGTAGGCCAGGCGCCGCTCCTCCTCGAGCGCCCGCTCCGGTTCGACCGCTTCGGCGACGGAGCGCGCGCTCGGGAACCGACCGGCGTCCATGCCGACGACGGCAACATGATCGAACTCGAGGCCCTTGGTTCCGTGGGCGGTCGCCAGGCTCAAGGCGGCGTCGTCGCGACGGAGCGCGGCGAGCCGGCCGCGTGCGTCCTCGATGGCGGCGCGGAACGCCTCGAGGTCTCGGTAGCCGGCCGCCCAGCCGAGCATCGAACCGACGATCTCGTCCCAACCGGCCGTCCCGGCATCCACATCGCGGGTCCGTCCGAGTCTGACGAGCAATGGGAGCGACCGGTCCATCGCCGCCGCACATCGAAGAATTTCGCCCACTTCCGGGGCTTCCAATGGGATCGTTCCCGCGAAGCGGAACGATCGGCCAGCCTGGAGAGCAGCGATCGTGGCCGGGATGAGCTCGCGATTCGTGCGGGCCAGGATGGCAAACGTTGGACCAACCGCATGGTCGGACGAGGCGGGGACATCCGGGAGGGGACTGCCCCACGAGGCAAGCACGGCGGCGGCGCGATCGAGGTCGTCGGCGGACGTCGGAGCGAGGACCAGCGATCCACTCGCGCCGTCGCGCGCGCGAATCACCTTTGTAAACCGCTCCTCGTTGTGCTCGACCAGCCGGACCGCACGATCCAGCACCACCGCGGGGCAGCGATAGTTGACCTCGAGATCGACCCGCCGCAGGCCCGCGAGCGACTCGTCGGCGAGCCGCAGCAGGCGCCGGACGTCGGCCAGCCTCCAGCCGTAGATCGACTGGTCGTCGTCGCCAACGAGAAAGATCCGGTTCGCCGGCGCCGCCAGCAGCAGCGCCATCCGCAGCTGGCTTCGATCCAGGTCCTGGGCTTCGTCGACGAGGAGCTGCGCACACTGGGCGCGCCACCGCTCGAGCACGGCCGCGTCGCTTGCCAGCAAGCGCAGTGCCCGCGCGACCAGGTCGTCGAAGTCGAGCCCGCCCCGCCGGGCGATCTCGCGCTCGTAGGCGGCATAGGTCCGGGCGACGGGACCGGCCTCCGGGTCGGCCTCGATCGCGGCTGGATCGATGTCGAGATCGAGCTTGAAGCGGGAGATGACCGTGTCGAGCCGGCGGCGCTCGGCGAGCGATGCCTCGGGCCGAACCGACCGGAGCACCTCGTCTCGATCGACTAACGGCTCGACCGCCTGGTCAGCCGCCCGCAGGATCTCCAAACCGAGGGCGTGAAAGGTTCGGATCCGGACGGGATCGGCATCGAGCGGCGCCAGCGCAGCGTTCACCCGCTCGCGCAGCTCTTCGGCGGCCCGGCGGTTGAACGTCACTGCGCATATCGAGCCCGGATCCGCCCCCTCGTCGATCAGCCAGGCGATTCGGGCAACGAGCGTGGTCGTCTTCCCGGAGCCCGCCGGCGCGACGCAGAGCACCGGCCCCGGCGTCGCGGTGGCCGCGGCGCGCTGGTCCGGCGCGAGCCGCGCGAGTCGTTCGAGCACCGCCGGATGCGACATGGGTGTGGGAGTGTGGCGCGGCTCGATCATCCCGCGATGCACGCCCCGGCGAGCGAGATCCGGAGCAGATTCCCTCGCAGAAATAAAACGGAAAGGCCCCGCGAGGGCCCGTTCCGAAGCCTTGCATTCGGTTCGTCCACCTAGTACGTTCAGCGCCAACGACGCCGGTACGAAAGTCCTATCGCCGCCACGCCTCGCGGACGCCGCCGTCCCTGACGCGCGCCACGCTGATCAGCTCCCCGGGAGGGAATGATGTCGCGCCATCTCGTCAACCGAGCGGCCGTGGCCGCGATGACCGCCGTGCTGCTCTTTGCAAGCGTCGCCGCGGTGTCCGGGGCAGTTTGGACCGACCAGGCCGACTATTCGCCAGGCTCCGTCGTCACGATCAGCGGCGACAGCCTGAGCGGAGCAACGTACGTCGAGGGCAACACCGTGGACGTCGCGGTGACCGGACCAGTCTCCGCCGCCTATCCGGGTGGCTGGACGGCCTCCTGCTTCGCGACCGTCACCGCCGCGGGTACCTGGTCCTGCCAGATCACCCTCAGCTCGGACCCGGACGTCGCGGTCGGGGCCTACTCCTACACCGCGACGCAGAAGGACCCCCAGGGATCGACGG
>DASQFM010000194.1:0-6872 GCA_035633135.1 Candidatus Eiseniibacteriota bacterium | reverse complement strand
GAGGATGGCGAGGAATGTTGCGGACACGGTTCCGCTCGGGGTGATGTCGATGCCGGGGTTGCACGCCTTCCAGCCGGCCCGCGATCCGGAAACCGTGCCCCGCCCGATCAGCGAGATGCCGAAGTACTCGTCGCCCAGTGGCACGGTGTCGACCACGCCGTCGAAGATCATCGTGTCGAGGACGCCGTCATAGGAGTCGGTCCACTCGATCCGGACCTCCCAGCCGAGGTCGCAGCGCACGTCGTCGTCCTTGATTCCCGCCCGGTGCACCAGCCGGTCGATCGTCTCCTGGGAGACGCCGCTGTCGTCATCCATCCCCGTGCTCATCACGTCGTGGGGTGCACCGGGCCGGTCGTGGGAGACGTCGTTGGCGTCGGTGTAGTAGCCATCGTCGAGTCCGAGGACGTGTCCGAACTCGTGGGCGTAGGTGTGCGTGTGGAGCGTGTTGCCCACCGTGTTGATACCCCACGTGCTGCCCTGGTTCGTGGGCACCGCCCGCGCCGACGGGTCGGAGCTGTTCCACGAGCTGCCGCCCTCGGTGCTGACCTCGCTGCGGAATCCCTGGGTGGTCCGGTCGACCCGGACGCCCACCGCATCGGCCGGGATCTCGAACCAGGGCCCGGTCAGCACGATCGCCTTGACGATGACGTCATAGCACCGGAACTTGTAGCCGTTCCACGTCTGCTCGATGTCCCGCTTGACGTCCGCGAGGATGTCGCTGGTGATGGTGCAGTAGTAGACGCACCCCACGTCCGTGTAGAGGTAGAGCTTGCCCTCGAACGTGATGGTCTTCGCCGCGTGGTCGATCTTCGGGTTGACGGGCACCTGGAAGGACGCGACCGTGGGCGCCGGGAACAGCGAGCCGACCAGGACCACCGCGACGGCCAGCGCGAGGCGACGCAACGCGGTCATCTGACCTGCCACAGGTGCGCTTCCGGATCGAAGGTGACCCGCGCCCGATTGGCCTCGAGCCAGGACGTCCACGCCGCCGTTGCGGCCGACCGCTCCTCCGGGGTGCCGGTCGAGACGTCGCCAACGGAATCCGCGGCGCCATCGATAAGGCTCGACAGCGTGTGGGCGGCATAGCGCGCGACGGTGACCGGAGGCAGCGAGCCCCGCAGCCCCGCGTCGACGGAGATCAGCTCAGTGAGCGCATCGAGCCCTTCCGGTCGCCCCAGCGAGGCCACGCCGGCGGCAGCGATCGCCCGGATCGTCGGGTCGTCGTACGCCAGCAGCGGGAGGATCGGCGCCGGATCCGTCCCGCCGGTTGCGTACACCCAGGCGGCGGCCCAGAGCGCGTCTCCGCCGACGCCGTCCGACAGGCGCCGGCACGCCGCGAGGGTCCCGGCAGGGGTGAACCGGATGGCCTGGATCGGGCTGATGGTGCCGTTCTCGGCGAGGTTCGCCGCATCGATCAGCCCTGCGGCAGCGGCGACGTCCTCGGCCGGCGCGTCGCCCGGACACGCGAAGGCCCCGGTCCCCCCGGTCGACCCCGGGGCGTTGGTCGACGAAGCCGAGGCCGAGCCGGAGCTCACGGGTGTGGGTGAGCTACCGCAGGCCGCGAGCAGCGCGGCGAGTGCGGCGAACGCGAGGGTGGCCAGGAATGGTCGCGACACGGCCCTCGATCCCATGGAGCGAACGGCTCCCGCGCCGCGACTATACGCGAGCCAGACGGGGTCAAGACAGGCTTGAGGAGGATCGGGAGGTCACGGCTATACTGCCGTTCCCCGCGCCCATTCCGCGCGACCCGTCGCCCGCCATCCGCCCGTCCGACCCACAGGGGCCCCGCTTCCACATGCTCGACCGCATCCTCGGCCTCTTCTCCCGCGACATCGGGATCGACCTCGGTACCGCCAACACGCTGGTCCACGTGCGAGACCGCGGCATCGTCATCAGCGAGCCCTCGGTCGTGGCGATCGACGCCCGGTCCAAGCGCGTTCTTGCCATCGGCGCCGAGGCGAAGCGGATGGTCGGCCGGACGCCGGCGAACATCATCGCCATCCGCCCGCTGCGCGACGGGGTCATCAGCGACTTCGACGTGACCGAGCAGATGATCAAGTACTTCGTGGACAAGGTCCACGATCGAATCGGGCTGCTGCCGCGGCCGCGGATGATCATCGGCATCCCGTCGGGGGTCACCGAGGTCGAGAAGCGCGCCGTCCTGGACGCCGCGCTCAACGCCGGCGCGCGCTGGGCGAAGCTGATCGAGGAGCCGATGGCCGCGGCGATCGGGGCCGGACTGCCTGTCAGCGAGCCGACCGGCAGCATGATCGTCGACATCGGCGGCGGGACGACCGAGGTGGCCGTCATCAGCCTCGGTGGCATCGTCGTCAGCCGCAGCATCCGGATCGGCGGCGACGAGATGGACCAGGACATCGTTACCTTCGCCCGTCGCGAGTACAACCTGCTCCTCGGCGAGCGCACCGCCGAGGACATCAAGATCGCCATCGGCTCGGCGTATCCCGGGGAGTGGGATTCGCAGCGGGTCAACCTCCGCGGCCGCGACCTGCTGACCGGGCTTCCCCGCAGCGTCGAGGTCGGGGCGGACCAGATTCGCGAGGGGCTGGAGCCGTCGATCTCCCAGATCGTCGACACGGTCCGCGACACGATCGAGGAGACCCCGCCGGAGCTGGTGGCCGACATCATGGACCAGGGCATCGTCCTCGCCGGCGGCGGTGCGCTCCTGGCGGGCCTGGACCGCCGCATCGCGGAGGCGACCCAGATGCCGGTCCACGTGGCCGACGATCCGCTGACCTGCGTCGTGCGCGGCACCGGGGTCGTGCTGGAGGAGCTCGAAACGATGCAGCGCGTCCTGGTCACCGAGACCTACTCTCGACCCCTCCGCTAGCGGACGGCGGCGGCGCGGGGCGTGCCACCAGTTGAGGACAGTCGATGACCGGAGTCTTTGCCACCCGAGTTGCGCGCCGCCGGGCGGTCACCTACGTGGCCCTTCTGGCGACGTCGCTGCTGCTCATCGCGGTCTCGGCGAATCCCCTCGTCCGGGATCTCCAGAACGGCGTGGCATTCGCCCTCGAGCCGATCCAGTCCGGCGTCGACGGCATCGTTCGCGACGTCCGCTCGATCGGCATCGCGATCTCCGATATCGACCGGCTGCGGGTCGAGAACGACAAGCTCCACGCCGACAACGAGCAGCTCACCCTCGAGAATCGCCAGGCGCTCGAGGTGCGGCGCGAGAATGACGAGCTGACGGCGCTGCTGCAGCTCCGGAGCGGCTTTCAGTTCAAGACCCTTGCCGCGGCGGTCATCGGCCGTGAGTCGTCCGAGATCCGGCGGGTCATGACGATCGATCGCGGTGCCGACGACGGGCTGGCCGTCGGACATGTCGTGATCGCCGCCGGCGGCGCGCTTGCCGGTCGGATCAGCGACGTGGGTCCCAACTTCGCCCGCGTGGTCCTGATCAGCGATTCGACCTCGACGGTCATCGGCCAGCTGCTGAACAGTGCCGCAACGGGGAAGGTCATCGGCCAGCTCGGGACTGCGCTGCCGATGCGGGACGTCGACTCGACGGCCGCGGTGTCGATCGGCGAGGAGGTCTTCACGGCCGGGATCGAGCTGGAGGGCGGGATCCGCTCGCCGTATCCCAAGGGGCTGCTCATCGGCCAGGTGGTCGACATCGTCAACGACCCCAACGAAGTCGTGCAGACGGTCTACGTGCAGCCCGCCGCGTCCCTCGACCGGCTCGAGTACGTCCTCGTCATCCTCGATTACGAGGGTGGGCTCCCGACCCCGACCGAGAGCGGCCCGCCATGCGAGCCGACGGCCAGCGGCACGCTGCCCGACAGCGACCAGCCTTGTGCCACTACCGCTCCGGGCTGAGGGCGGGGAGCACGGTGGCAGGCGAGGAGCGCGGGGCCGGCGCCTGGGTCGTGCTGCCGACGTACGACGAGGCCGAGAACCTGCCTGGCATCAGCGCCGCCATCCTGGCCGCGCTTCCCGGTGCAACCTTGCTGGTCGTCGACGATGACTCACCGGACGGCACCGGAGCGCTGGCCGACCAGCTGGCTGCGACCGACGCGCGGATCAAGGTCCGCCACCGCGCGGCGAAGCAGGGACTCGGGCGGGCATACCTCGACGGCTTCCGCGTCGCCCTCGCCGGTGGCGCGAGCGCGGTCCTCCAGATCGATGCCGACTGGTCGCATGACCCGGCGATGCTCCCGCTGCTCCTCGAACCCATCGAGCGCGGCGAGGCCGACCTCGTGATCGGCAGCCGCTACGCCCGGGGCGGGCGCGTCGAGGACTGGGGCCTGGGGCGTCGTCTCATCTCGCGCCTCGGGAGCATCTTCGCCCGCACCGTCCTGCGGCTTGAGCCGCAGGACCTGACCGGCGGGTTCAAGGCCTGGCGGGCGTCCACGCTGGCCGCGATCCCGTTCGACGGCGTCCACGGCGGCGGCTACGTCTTCCAGATCGAGATGACCCAGCGGGCCACGCGGGCCGCTGCGCGGGTGGGGGAGGTACCGATCACCTTCAGGGACCGCCGCGTCGGCCGCTCGAAAATGTCACGCCGGATCGTCGTCGAGGCGCTGGTCGTGGTCGTCCGCCTGCGTTTCGACGAGCTCCTCGCCGCCCGGCGCCGACCGCGCGACGGGCGAAAGCCTTGAGCCGGTGATCGGCCCCCGAAACCAATGAGCGGCCCAGCCGACCCGCCGGTGAGCGGCCCTGCCAACCCGCCGGTGAGCGGCCCGGCGGATCCGCCCGGGCTCCGGGTCGTGCTCGACGTCCGGCCGCTCCAGGATCCGGGTCGGTCGCCCGTCACGGCTCGGTACCTCGATGGCCTCCTCGGCGGCTTCGACGCGGCGCCGGTCTACGGCGAATCCTTCGCGTTCCTCCTGCAGTCCGACCTGGAGGATCCAACGCGGCGATTCGGCGAGCTCGACGTCGTTGGGCGCCGGCTGCTGCCGCCGACGCGGCTGCTGCGATCCGCCGCCATGACAATCGATCCGTTCCTCCTCCGTGGAGCGAGCATCGGCGCGGCATGGCGGGCTGAGCGGCGCGGCGCCACCGGCGCCGTCTACCACGCCGCCGCCGGGACGTCGCCGTTGTTCGCGGGCATCCCGATCGTGGTCACGCTGCTGGACCTGGCGCCGTGGGAGCTGCCGCAGGTCTTCCAGCGCGGCCTGGCGGTGCGATTCGGCCAGCGCCTCAGGACTCAGCTGCTCCGCGAGGCGGCTGCCGTCATTGTCGGGACGGAAGCGGTGGCGACCGCCGCCCGGCGCCTCCTTCGGCTCCGCCATGACCGCCTGCGGGTGGTCCGGCTCGCCGCGGATCCGGCCTTTGCGCCGGTCGCCGAAGGCGCCCTCGATCCCGAGTCCGACGCCGAACGCGAGCGCCTGGGGCTGGCGGGCCGCTATCTCGTGTACTCCGGCCGCTACGACGCCCGCCAGGACCTTGGGACGCTGCTCCGGGCGATCGGCCTGCTCGCCGGGAAGCCCCGACCGCGGGGGCTGCCCGAGGATGCCCCATGGCCGCCCCGGATCCTGCTCGTGGGCGCTTCGCCGGCCGACCGGGCGTCGCTGGCGCGGGCCTCCCTGCGGGCCGGGGTGAGCGACTCGCTGGCGTATGCGCCGGGCCTGCCCCCGGCGCGCCTCGCGGCGCTGGTCCGGAGCGCGAAGGCTGCCATCCTGCCCGCCCTTTCCGACGCCGCGGGCCTCAGCGGCATCGATGCCATCGCGGCCGGCGTACCCGTCATCGCCTCGGCCGTCGGGGCCCTGCCCGAGATCGTCGGTCGAGCAGGGATCCTCGTCGAGCCACGCGATCCGGCCCGCCTCGCCGAGGCCCTGCGCACCGTCTGGGCCGACGAGCGGATGCATCGCCGGCTCGCGGAGGTAGCCCTGGAGCGTGCGGCGGATCGGCGAACCTGGGCCGACGTCGCGCTGGAAACCCGCCGGATCTATGCGGAGGTCGGCGTCGCGCCGAGCCGGTCCTAGCTGGGTTGCGAGCCGCCCCGGCCGGGGTCCGAGCCGACCCGCGACGGTTAGCTGACGGGGACGATCTTGCGCGACGGCTTCGGCGGGAGCGTCCCGTCGGCGATGGAGATGACGTCGGTCGTGGCCATGACCTGCACGAAGGTCTGGCCGGCGGTGAGCTTCACCGGTGCGCCGCTGGGACCGAACAGCAGCGTCGGGCTCGTGACGGCGTCCTTGCGCCAGGTGCCCAGGACGGTCCGGCCGTTGGAGCTGATCCAGGCCACTCCGGTCCCGATGTTGCCGGCCTCGAGACGGCCCTTGACGCCGCTGCCGTCCAATGGCCCGAATGCCATCTGCAGGATGACCACGTTCTTTGGGGCGACCACCTTGCCGTCGGCGGCATCGATCTGCGCCGAGGACGAGCCGTTGATATAGCGCGGATACGTATTGGTCTGGTTGTCGTAGCGGTACGTGATCGACTCGTACGAATAGGCGACCGCGATCGCGCCACCAGTGGCTCGATCCTCGAGGCGGGCGTCGGGCCGGAAGGACCAGGCCGGGGTGATCGGCCCGTCGCTCGCGCCGACGGCCGTGGTCAGGCCGCGGAGGTGCTCACCGTCGGTGTAGACGTTGTGGGGCGCCGCGCGGGTGTTGATCCGCCACAGGTACTGGCCGCCCCACCGGAACTGATCGGCGTTCCAGACCCACCGGCCGTCGCCCTGGAATTGGAGCGTCTCCTGGGCCTGCGGCGAGCCGCCGACGTGGACGTACAGGGCGGCCCACTCCGCTGCCCACTCGATAAAGTACTCGCGGGCGCTGCGGACAGGGCCGACATCGCCGGCGATCTGGTCCTGGAACAGGAGCATGTAGCGCGGCACCCCGCCCTCCGCGGGCGCCTGCCAGACGATCGACGCGGCGTTCAGCCCAGACTGCGGCCGCGCGTTGGTG
>DASQFM010000193.1:0-4270 GCA_035633135.1 Candidatus Eiseniibacteriota bacterium | reverse complement strand
GACGATCGCGCTGGGTGCCACGACCGACCTGCTCTTCGCGCTGCTGGCGATCGGCATCTCGGCCGGCGGCGCGCTCATCATCGACGTCGTGGCGACGACCATCTTCCAGCGACTCGTTCCCGATGAGCTGCGCGGCCGCGCCATGGGTGTGCTCATGGCGGTCACCACGATCACGGGAGCCGCCGGCGCGTTTGCGCTACCGGTGCTGCTGGCGACCGTCGGACCGTTCGAGTCGCTCCTCGCCGCAGGCGTCGCCGCGATCGTCGTCACGACCCTCGGCGTGGTCATGATCGGGACGGCCGCCGATCGCGCTCCGACGCCGTACGAGGCGACGATCGCCCGGATCCTCGGCCTGCCCCTGTTCGTCGGAGTCCCGCACTCCCGCCTCCAGGCGGCGATGCACAAGGTCGTCGAGGTTCCAGTCAAGGCGGGCCAGGCGGTGGTTCGGCAGGGCGAGCCGGCGGACCGCTTCTACATCATCGAGGCCGGGACGTTCACCGTCACCCAGACGCCGGCTCCAGGCTCGGAGTCCGTCGTCCTCCGGCAACTCGGGCCGGACCAGGTGTTCGGTGAGCTCGGACTCCTCAACAGGACGCCGCGCACCGCGACCGTCACCGCCGACACGGACGGGATCCTCCTCGCCCTGGGCGCGGACGACTTCCTCACCCTGGTGGGCGTCGGTGGCCCGCTGCGGGGCCGGCTGATGGGGCTCTACGGGGCCGGCGCCGGCTCGCGGTAGCGGTCGTTACCTTGATGGATGGGACGCGGCTCCCTACCCGAGCCGCCAGAACGGGCCCGTGAGCCCGAGCTCCTCCAGGATCGCCTGGTTCTGATCACGCGTGTGCGGCCGCCAGTGCGGTGGCAGTCGGTCGGCCCACCAGGCTTGGGCAAGCTCGGCCAGCTTGGTGATCGAGATCGTCGTGCCCGGCTCGCGACCGGCGAGCCAGCTGGTGACGTGTGCTTCCGACCGGAAGAGCAGCATCGTCCCTCAGGTAAATCCGATATCGCTCCACCAGCGCGCCGCCGGCAGCAGGACGTGAAAGACGGGCGTGTCGTCGTCAGGGCGTCCGTCGCGCACGGCGATCCGGATCGGCGTGGCGCAATCCGGGCACTCGGTGTCGAAGCTGCTGTCGACCTGCAGGGCGGCGCCGATGCCGAAGGCATCCCAGGCGCAGTTCGCGTACCACGAGCGACCGGCCGCCTCGACCTTGAACGCCGTCGGGATCGCCGAGAACGGGGCCGCCATGCGGATGTTGCCGTCGCCATCGAGAACGAGTGCGTGACCGTCGTGGAGACGACGCCAGCCGGCTCGCACGTCTTCGACCGCGATGCCCATCGCCGCTGCGATCTCAGGCGCTGATGGGGCACGGCCAAGCTCGACGAAGCGTCGGTAGGTCGTGTTCCGCAGCTCGACGTCGGCTGGCTCCATGTCCAGCGAGCCTACGGACCGGTGCCGGGGTCGAGGAGCGTCGCGCCGTTCTTGTTGATCCGAATCCGGGCGGTCGTGCCGTTGTTCGAATCGTTTGATTCGACGAACGCGTTCGCCCAGTCGGCAGTCGCTGTGACCGTGTACTCGCCCGCAGGCAGGCTGCTGATGTTGATGTACTGGTCCGTGATCGAGGCCGGATAGATGTCCCCCCAACCGATCGACAGGCCCATCTGGACGGTCGCGTTGCTGGACGAGCTGCCGCAGGAGTTGGCGCCCGTGTACTGCGCCGTCGTCGGCGCGTCGTCGAGGTTGAGGTTGTAGCGGTAGTTGTCCCAGAAGCAGAAGCCGTGCTTCTCGCCGTACAGCCGATACCGGCCGTTCTGGCCCTCCAGGACGTACTGCTCGAGGTCCCGGACGTGCCAGTGGTTGTGCCCATCGCCCGACCAGTACATCTGCGCCGTCGTCGGCTCCCGAACCCAGTCGCCGGGCGTCCAGATCTCCTGGTCGACCTGCAGCTGACCGGCCGCGTTCCTGTTGTAGCCGTACGCCTGGAACGGCCCGGCGCCGACGTTGACGATCACGGCCGAGAACCGCAGCCAGCGTTCGCCCTTCGGTCGTTTCTGGACGCTGAAGTCGCGCAGCGGCGCCATGCCGATGTCCGGCAGCAGGGCCTCGGCGGGATAGCTCGCGACGGCCGGAGCCGCGGCAAGCCCAGCCCCGACCAGCGATACAGCTACCAGAATCCTGCCGATTCGCCCCCGTCTCACGCCCTAATCCTCCCTGCCCGGCCGCGATGCTGGCCCAGAGTGGGCCTTTCGCCGGTCCATGGCAAGCAACCGCGGTAGGGTTCCCGCATGAGACCCTGGTTCGGCCTGCACGTTCCCCTCTACACCTTCCCCGACACCCCGCCCGAGCGGATCTTCGACCGCGTCGTCGAGCAAGCCCAGGCCGCCGAGTCGGCCGGCTTCAACCTTGTCACGGTGATGGATCACCTCTACCAGATCGCCGGCGTCGGTGCGGACACGGAACCGATGCTCGAGGGCTGGTCAACGCTCAACGCGCTGGCGCGGGAGACCTCGCGGGTTCGGCTCGGCAGGCTCGTCACCGGCGTGACGTATCGCCATCCGGCGCTGCTGGCAAAGATGGCCACGACCCTCGACGTGATCTCCGGCGGCCGGGCGATCTTCGGCCTCGGAGCGGCCTGGAACGAAGCCGAGCACATCGGCTACGGCTACGACTTCCCTTCGGTCGGCGAGCGAATGGACCGCCTGGACGAGGCGCTCTCGATCGCGCGGGCGATGTTCACCGAGGACCGCCCGACGTTCGCGGGCCGTCATTACCGGATCGATCGCGCCCTCAACGTGCCGAAGCCGATCCAGCCCGGCGGCCTCCCGATCCTGATCGGCGGCGGTGGCGAGCAGCGGACGCTGCGGATCGCGGCGAAGCACGCCGACATGACCCACTGGTTCCCGCTTGGCTTCGACGCCCTGCGCCACAGGACGGAGGTCCTCGAAGGTTGGTGCGAGTCGATCGGGCGCGACCCGGCGACGATCGAACGCACGAGGCGATTGCGACCATCGGCGAGCTGCTCCGAATCATCGGGGGCTGAGGCTCGGCGTCGCGCGTCGGCGTCCGACGCTCCCGAGTCGGCGTCTCCGGGTAGGGCGCGGCAGCTGGCGGCGTCAGACGCAAGCAACTGCGCGCAATGCTCTGTCGCGAGGCCAATTCGCGTCGAAATCCTGCGCTTGGTGCAAGTCACCGCTCCTTGGCAAGCGCGCACGCAGGCTCGAGAACCGTGCCGCCCTGGAAATCGCCGTTTCTTGCGTTTCGCGAAGGCTGTTTGGGCGGACGGAGCTCGCGGCGCCGAGTTGCTCGCGTCTGACGCAGGCCCGAGGTCATTTCCTGCGTCTCGCGCAAGAAATTAGCTCCTTGGCCGGTTCCGCCGGCCAGCCGTCTGCCTCGCGTCAGGTCGGCTCGCTGAGCAGGCTGGTCGCTGCAATTGCGGATTCGTCGATCATCCGCGGCGCGGGCTCCACCGCCCTCGACGACGGGACGATTCGGGCGAACAGCACCACCCCGATCGCGGCCGACGCGGCACACAGCAGCAGGCCGGTGGTAACCGTCACGAGGCCGAGGCTCAGCGCCGTGCTCATGAGGAAGGCCGCGGCGATGCCTCTGGCGCCGGTGATCGCGTTCCAGCCGGCCAAGGCCGCGGCCCTCGAGGCGAGCGGCGTCTGGTGGCTGACGACCGCGCCGATGCCGACGTCGACCGAGGCGTTGGCCGTCCCCAGGGCGATCGCCGTCAGCCACAGGACTGCCACGCTCGGGGCGAAGGCATAGCCGACCAGCGCCACGATCCCGAGCGCGCTTCCGACGCGCAGTGAGGCGAGCGGCCCGAAGCGATCCGAGACGGCGCCCCAGACCGGGAACGAGACGGTCGTCGCGGCGGACAGGAGGATCCCGATCACGCCGACCTCTGACAGGCTCAGCTGCAACCGGTCGACGTGCACCAGGGCGTAGAGCGGCAGTGCGGCGATCAGGCCACCGCCGTAGAAGCCCTGCGCCAGCGCGACGCGCCCGAGCACCGGGCGCTCCCGGAGTGCCCGGATGGACTCCCGGGCCGAAAACTTCTGCGGGCGCTCGTCCGACCTCGCCCGGAGGCCCGCGTATGCCAGGGCCGACGCGATGCCGATCGCGCCGGTCACGATGACGACCGTCGGAACGCCGAGGCGATCGGCAGCGACGCCGCCGAAGAACGCCGCCAGCGCGCCTGCCGCCGCGCGACCCATGCCCAGGAAGCCGATCACACGGCCGACCACGGACGCGGGATAGAGGGCGCCC
>DASQFM010000192.1:0-6969 GCA_035633135.1 Candidatus Eiseniibacteriota bacterium | reverse complement strand
GGGCTTCCCTTCCGGATCCCGTACGTCCCGACCCACGAGTTCCGGCCCTGCTTCGGGTTGGCGTAGGCGACCGGGACGCCCTGGCCGAGGAGGGTGGCATACGAGCCCTGCCAGGCGTACGCGAGCCACACGTCGCCGCCGCTCATGCCCTGCTGCAGCTCCGGCTCTCCGGCCCAGTAGAAGAGGTTGTTGGCCTTCTGGTCGATCCACTCCTGCTTGGCCTCGGCGAGCTGCTCGGGCGTGATCTTCGTTTCATCCCAGCCGTGGACGTAGCTCGAGACCGTGACCGCGCCCGGACCGTCATCCCACATCGAGACGTGGCCCTTGTAGGCGTCATCGAAGAGGGCACCCCAGTCGTCGATGGTCCCCGTGACCTTGTCCGTCCGGTACAGGATCGAGGTGAAGCCCCAGTCCCACGGCACGAAGTACTGCTTGCCGTTGACCTGGCCCATCTTCTTGAAGGCCTCGGGCACCTTGCTCCAGTTCGTCAGCCTGGTGGTATCGATCTCCTCGACGAGCCCGGCGTCGACGAACAGCTGCAAATAGCCGGAATACGGGTGGAAGAGGTCGGCCTGGTTCCCGGCCAGCATCTTGCCGAAGATGTCCACATCGGACGCACCGATCTCGAAGTTGACCTTTACGTTCGTGTACGTCTTCTGGAAGTCGATCCAGAAGTCGGGCGCGTCATAGCCGGCCCAGTCGAGGACCGTGAGCGAGCCCGTGACGTCGGCCGGCAGCGCTGTCGGAGCCGTGGTCGGAGCGGCGGTTGCGGCCGCTGTGGGGGAGGCTGCAGGCGGCGACGTCGCTCCGGCGGCGCAGGCCGTGGCCAGGAGGGCTGTCGAACACAGCAAGACCAAGGTGCGGCCCAGGCTGGTGCGACCCATGAAGCCCTCCTCATTCGCCGACCACCGGCGACCCATGGACTGTAGCCCTACTGGAGACTCCGGCGATCGTAGGCCGCCGGTCGGGTGGGGTCAAGCCAAAAACCATGCGACGTGGACCGGCTCGGCAGTATCCTGAAGTCAGGCTTCAGAACCGATTGGGGTGCGCATGACGACCGAAGAGCTCGTCCTTGGCAGCCGATTGAAGGCCGCTCGGCGCGCCCGCCGCCTGACGTTGCGAGCCCTCTCCGCTCGCGCGGGCGTCACGGAGAGCTTCCTGTCGCAGGTCGAGCGAGACGTGTCGAGCCCCTCGATCGCGACCCTCCAGCGGATCTGCCGCGGGATGGGCCTGTCGATCGCCGAGCTGCTCGAAAGCGGGCAGCCGGTCGGGCGTATCGTCCGAAGCGGCCAGGGCCGCACGGTCCAGTACCCCGGCCTCGGGTCCCGCGACGCGTTCCTCACCTCGAACGAGCGCGGTCGACTGCAGGTCATCCTCTCGACGATCGAGCCCGGCGGCGGCACCGGCCCCGAAGCCTATGTCCACGAATCCGACGAGGAGTGCGTGGTCATTCTCGAGGGCTCGCTCGACCTGTGGGTCGGCGACGAGCACTACCGGCTCGAGGAAGGCGACGCCATCACGTATCCGTCGCGCATCCCGCATCGCAACACGAACCACGGCGATCGCCCGGCGCGGGTCCTGTTCTGCCTGACTCCGCCGAGCTACTGATGGTCGACGCGCCACGGCCCGGTGGCCGCCGGAGCTGGTGGCTGCGCGAGGCCCTGGCGCTTGAACCGCCGGACCTCGAACGCCCGAGCCAGAGCGGCCCCATTTCCGCCGACGTGGCGATCGTCGGCGGTGGCTATACCGGCCTGTGGAGCGCCTGGTTCCTGACCGAGCTTGCGCCTGGCCTTCGGGTGGTCCTCCTCGAGCAGGACATCTGCGGCGGCGGCCCGAGCGGACGAAATGGCGGCTTCGCCCTCGGGGCCTGGGACGACCTCCCGGAGCTGGCGGCGACGTACGGGGTCGATGGCGGAGTCGCCGTCGCGAAGGCATACGCCGCGGCGGTCGACGAGATCGGGGCGTGGTGCGAGGCCCAGGGCGTGGCGGCCGAGTACCGCAAGGGCGGCTATCTCCAGGTCAGCACGGCTCCGACCCACGATCGAAAGTGGGACGGCGCCCTGGAGCTGGGCGCACGCCTTGGGCATACGGCGGAGCTGACGGCCCTGAGCGGGGATGAGGTCCGGGCACGCTCGGCCAGCCCGCGCTTTCGGGGCGGCATCTTCATGCCGGCAGCCGCGACGATCCAGCCGGCGATGCTCGCCCGCGGATTGCGGCGCGTCCTGCTCGAGCGCGGCGTCGAGATCCACGAGGGCACAGCCGTCACGGGCGTCGAGGCCCGGCCCGCGGCAATGGGCTCCGCCAACGCCGGGGCGCCGGTCGTCCTCCGGACGGCCGGTGGCGAGGTCCGGGCCGACAAGGTCGTCCTCGGGCTCAACGCCTGGGCGGCCGGCTGGCGCTGGTTCCGGCGGGAGGTGCTGCCCTGGAGCAGCTACATCGTCCTCACCGAGCCGATCCCCGACCGACTTTCCGAGCTCGGCTGGACCGGCGGGGAGTCGATCTCCGACGCGCGCTTCACGCTGCACTACTTCCGGACGACGTCGGACGGCCGGATCGCCTTCGGCGCAGGGGCGGGGCGCGCCGGGTTCGACGGCCGGATCGGCAAGGGATTCACCGACGACCACGATGCGGCAGAGCGCGCGGCGCGCGGGCTCCGATACCTCTACCCCCAGCTCGAGGACGTGGCCCTTGTCGACGCGTGGGGTGGCCCGATCGACATCACCGACGATCACCAGCCCTACTTCGGGCAGGTCGAGGGTGGGCGCATCGCCTTCGGCCACGGGTACGCCGGTAACGGCGTCAGCCAGGCGGTCGTCGGCGGCCGCATCCTCGCCGGGCTGACGCTCGGCCTCGACGATGACCACACCAGGCTGCCGTTCGTCGACCGCCGGCCGAAGCGGTTCCCGCCCGAGCCATTTCGTTTCGTCGGTGCGCGCCTGCTGCGCGAGGTGATCCTTGCCAAGGAGGAAGCGGAGCAGAGTGGGCGCCGAGCCGCCTGGCCCATCCGCGAGCTGGCACGCCTCCCGCGCCGGCTCGGTTACCACCTGGGACCGCGCTAGCATCGAGATCATGGCCGTCGAATCGGCTGTGACACGCTAGGTGTCACGGCGGGCCTCGAGTCTTGGCCCATGGAAGCCCGCATCGTCTCCTTCCCGAAGTCGGCACAGGCCCGCGTCCGCCTCGAGCCGGACCGCATCGAGGTTGAGCATCTGGTCCTGGCCGATCCGGCGCTGGCGGCCTGGCTGGCGGCCCAGCCGATGGACGATCACGCGATCCTGGTCGAGCGAGCGCTGAAGATCGGCCTGACCGCCCTCCAGAGTGTCGGCGTCACGATGAACGTCGACGCCGTGCGGGGCGAGTTCGAGCGCTTCGTCGACCAGAGCCGCGCGGCGAACGAGAAGGCGGCCGAAGCCCTCGAGCAGGTGCTGCGCGACAACTTCAGCGACGGCGAGGGCCGCCTGCCACGGACCCTCGAGGTCTTCCTGGGCGACCGCGGCAAGCTCCGGTCGATGGTCGAAGCGCTGTTCGATCCGACCAAGCGCGACTCGGCGATCGGCCGGATCTCGGCGATGCTCGACACCTACTTCGACGGCGACGCCTCCCGCCTCGCGACACTCCTCGACCCGACCCGGCTCGGGTCGCCCCTCCACCAGTTCCGGCTCGAGGTCGCCAATGGGTTCAAGGCCCTCGAGGAGAAGCTGGTGGCGCTGCAGGCCGCCCAGCAGGCGCGCGCCGGCGAGCGCGCGAGGTCGGCCGCGAAGGGCGCCGACTTCGAGGATCTGCTCGAGGTGCTGCTGGGCGAGATCGCCCGCGGCGGCAATGACCTGCTGGAGCGCACCGGGACGGACGCGGGCGACGCCGGACGATCGAAGAAGGGCGACTTCGTCCTGACGATCGATCCGGATCTGGCCCGTGGCGCCGAGCTGCGGATCGTGGTCGAGGCCAAGGACCGCCGGATGTCGGGCCGCGAGATGCGGGACGAGCTGCGGGCGGCCAAGGCCAATCGCGACGCCGCCGTCGGCCTGGTCGTCTTCACGCCCGCCCACGCGCCGTCGGGCATTGCCCCGTTCGACGTCCGCGCCGGCGACGTCTACGTCGTCGTGGATCCGGCCGATCCGGACCCCGCGACGCTCCACGCCGCGGTCCGCCTGGCCCGGCTGCTGGCGGTCGCGTCGCTGCGCGAATCGCAAGCGGAGCTGGACACCGCGGCGGTGCAGGAGGCGCTGACGGGCATTCGCGAGGCGCTCGAGGTGGTGCGGGCGGTCAAGGTCCAGCTGACGAGCATCGGCACAACCTCCGCGACCGTGTCCGCCACGCTCGAGAAGCTCCGCGAGGCAATCCTGATGCAGCTGGCGAGAGCCGAACGGGAACTCGGCCCAGCGCGCTAGTTCGGCGCTGCGTTGCGCCTGAGTTGCCGGCGCACTGAGCCGAGCCCAGCCGAAGGCGGCAACGAGCAACCGAGCGAGCGCACCCGAGGTGCGTGAGCGAGGGCGCGAGGCGGCCAACGCACGCCTGGGCCGGCTCAGAGTGCCGGCGTGAGTGGTATCGTCGCGTCCCGCTCGTGGCAAGCAGCGAGCGTCGAGCAAGAGGGCAGGTCCGTGGCGCGCTCCATGTGGAAAGGGGCCATCCAGTTTGGCCTCGTAACGATCCCGGTGAAGCTGTACCTCGCGACGGAGTCGCGAGCCGGCGTCAGCTTCCACATGCTCCACAAGGACGATCTCTCCCGGATCCAGATGAAGGTCTTCTGCCCCGTCGAGGAAGAGATCATCCCCCGAACCGAGACCGTCAAGGGCTTCGAGTACGCCCCCGAGAAGTACGTGGTCATCACCGACGAAGACCTCGAGAAGCTGCCGCTCAAGACGGTCCGCTCGATCGAGATCGAGCAGTTCGTCGACCGCGAAGAGGCCGAATCGCAGACGAAGTTCGTGAAGCAGGCGTACTACCTCGAGCCCGACAAGGTCGGCCGCAAGGCCTTCACGCTGCTCAAGGAGGTCCTCCAGGACAAGGGCCTCACCGCGATCTGCAAGATCGTGATCCGCGACCGCGAAGTGCTCGCGGCCATGGACCCCTTCGACAGCACCATGGTCCTCTCGACCCTGTACTGGCCCGACGAGATCCGTGAGCTCGGCGAGCTCGACCTGCCCACGGCTGAGCCGGAGGTCAAGCCGGCGGAGCGAAAGATGGCCGAGCAGCTGATCGCGGCGATGACCGGCGAGTTCGACCCCGCCGCATATCACGACGAATACCGTGAAGCGCTGATGGAAGTTATCGAGTCGAAGATCGAAGGCCGCGAGACCGTCAGCATCTCCGAGGCGGAAGAGCCGACCAAGCTCGCCGACCTGATGGCCGCCCTGCAGGCCAGCGTCAAGGCGGCAACCTCGGCGCGCGAGGGCCGCGGCGAGAAGCCGGTCTCGGTCGCCGAGGCCAAGGCCCGCCGCGAGGCGAGGCAGCAGGCTGCGCCCGAGCCGGAGAAGGCCGCTCCTCGCGCTGCCACCCGCGGCCGCCAGGCCGAACGAACGCCGCCGGCCAGCCGGGCCAAGGCCGCCGCCGGCACTCGGGCCCGCCCGGCCCAGCGGGATGCCGCCGAGGAAGAGAAGCCGGCCCGACGCCGGAAGAGCGCCTGACCCCGGAAAGAGCGCCTGACGCCGGACGTCGGGGCGCGGGGGACCTTGTCCGAGCCCTGATCAGCCGAGGCGAGCCCCGGTGAGCCGGGCCTGAACCGTGATACCTGCCGGCGTCACGTCGAGGGCTATGAGCCGCCACGGGTCGATCGCCGTCCCCGAGACGACGACCTGGGGAGGTCCGTTCGCGGGTGTGAGCAGGACCGAATCGCCCGCGATCGACAGCCGGCTCTCGATCTCCTGCCCTTGAATCGTCAACACGACAACGTCGGACCCCAGCCGGACGGCATCGACCGGCACGCCGGTGACGGCGAGGCGAACGGTCAGGAGCCGGACGACCTCATCGGCAGCGATCTCGCCGGACGCGATCAGGCTCTCGGAGTCGCCGGAGACCTGGAAGTCCTGCAGCTCGAGGGAGGTCCCGTCGGGTTGGTTGACGACGACCGCGGCCGCTTGCCCGTCGAGGTTCCCGAATGAGCGGTCGAGGACGGAGAGGTCGTCGATCGAAACGGTCAGCTCGGCCGCCATCGTTGAATCGATGCGGACGTTGCCGGCGATTTCGATCCGGCCGATCTCTCCGCGCAGCAGGTCGGCTGGACCGACCCGCGCGGTCACGGTGACGTCCTGCCCGCGCAACGGCGGCGTCCCGCGAACCACCGCCGACACCAGCCCCGGCCCGGCGAGCGGGACGACCGCGAACGCGAAAACGCTGATCAGCAGGACGACGAGGACCACGAACCCCAGGAAGCTGCGCATGCCCGGCGGATGGTGTCACGGATGGCTGCCCGCTGGATCGCTGCCCGCTGGACGGCATGGCCGGTGGACCGGCCGCCGACGCCCGGTGGACCCGGCGGCATGGACGCGCGGCCGGCATCGGCGGCACACTGGCCTGCGATGCCCCTCGAGGAGTACAAGCGCAAGCGCGATTTCCGGAAGACGCCGGAGCCGGCCGGGGGCGATGCGAACGCAGCCAGGGCCCTCGCTGCCCGTGGCGGTCGATTCGTCGTCCAGCGCCACCGCGCCACGCGTCTCCACTACGACTTCCGCCTCGAGATCGACGGCGTGCTGGCGTCGTGGGCCGTGCCCAAGGGTCCGACGCTCGATCCGACCCAGCGGCGGATGGCCGTCCACGTCGAGGACCACCCGATCGAATATTTCGACTTCGAAGGGGTCATTCCGAAGGGCCAGTACGGCGCCGGCGACGTCATCGTCTGGGACTGGGGCACCTGGGAGCCCGAGGAGACCGAGAAGACCGGCGAGCCGCTGGCCGCGATTGCCAAGGGCGAGCTGAAGTTCCGGCTCCATGGCGAGAAGCTCAAGGGCCGGTTCACGATCGTCCGGACCGGCC
>DASQFM010000191.1:0-5376 GCA_035633135.1 Candidatus Eiseniibacteriota bacterium | reverse complement strand
CCTGGCCCGGGTCCTGCTGTCGTGGATCGATCCGGCGGGGCGCAGCCGGTTCGCGCCCTTTCTGATCGCGATGACCGAGCCGATCCTGGCACCGGTCAGGCGCCTCCTGCCCCGCACGGGTGGCTTCGACCTGGCGCCGCTGATCGTCCTGCTGATCCTGGGCTTCATCCTCCGCTACGTGCCGTGACGGCAGCCGCCGGGGCGCGGATCGCGGTTCGGCTCACGCCGCGCGGTGGCGCCGATCCGAGGGTCCGCGATCGGCGGTTCGGCCGCGGCCTCGTTGTATCATCGGCCGCGGCGCCGGACAGGCCGGCCCATCCGGGCGATTGGCTCAGTCGGTTAGAGCGCGCGGTTCACATCCGCGAGGTCACTGGTTCGAATCCAGTATCGCCCACCAGCATCACCCAGCAGTGGAGGGCCTTCGGGCCCTGTTTGTGTGCCCTGGGACGAATCTCAGGCTTTGCCGAGCGGAAGCCTGATCTCGAAGCGCGTGGCGCGCTGATCGCTCGACACCGACACGATCCCACCCGCGGCCTCGGCGATCGCTCGCACGATCGACAGGCCCAGACCCGCATGCCCATCCGTTCGATCGGATCGCTCACCCGACTCCGCACGGTAGAAACGCTCGAACAGGTGCGGAAGGTCGCGGGGGTCGATAGGGTCGCCCTCATTGGCGACGATCGCGACTGCAGATGACCCCTCCCGACGCGTCGTGAGGGTGATGAGACCCGATTCGGGTGTGTGTCGGACGGCATTGTCGATGAGGTTCATGAATGCCTGCGTCAAGCGGTCGGGATCGACGTCCACCGGCAACGGCCCATCGCGCTCGATCGTGATCTCCCGATCGCCGGCGATCACACGCGCCGCCGCACCGATGTCCCCCACCAGCTCGCCAAGCTCGACGCGGCGGGGTTGCAGATTGCCGCCGCCGGCTTCGAGTTGGCTCAGCAGCAGGAGATCCGCCGCAAGTCGCGACAGGCGATCGATCTCGCGGCGCATCGCCCGGAGGCTTCGTGTGCCCGCAGCGGATCGACCGAGATCGCGGCGGGCGAGAATGTCCACGTAGCCGCCCAGCACGGTGAGGGGTGAACGAAGCTCATGGGAGGCGTCGGCCGCGAACTGCCGCTGCGACCGCAGGTTCCGTTCGACGCGGTCGACCATCCCGTCAAACGCTCGCCCGAGCCGGCCGATCTCATCACCGCGGTCGGGCAGATTGGCGCGGGCTGACAGATCGCCGCCGGCCACTCGATCCGCGACGTCCGCGACTCGGTTGAGCGAGCGGAACCCGAGGCCGGCCACCAGCCAGGAGGTGCCGAGGGCGAAGACCAGGACCGAGAGGCCGATGATGAGCATCTGACGTTGGAGCTCCGCTAGCGTGGCGTCGACCGGCGCGAGCGAGACGGCGAGCTGGGCGATCGCATTCGGCACCGTTTCGGTGGTGGCCGCGGCCTCTCCACCCTGGCCGCTGGCCTGCTTGCTCAACCCACGGCCGGGTGGCGGACCCTTTTCGGCGGGACGACCGCGATCGGTCGGGGGTCCGTTTCCAGCTCGGAGCTGGACGGGGACAGCGACGATCAGGACCCTTGGCATCGTGGCGCCAACGGGGACCACGCCATTGGCCGATTGACCTGTCGCAAGGATCGTCCCGTACGTCGCGGCACCGAGCCGGGCTTCGAGAACACTGGCCGACGCGCCATTCGCCTCGGCCGCGAGGGTTGCGCCGGCCGGGTCGAGCACGACGACGGCCGTCTCCTGGCCGCCGAGGAGCGCTGCCAGGTCGCCCGCAGCGAGGTCGGTTGGCGTGACCCCCTTCCGACCACCGGATTCGGTGACGATCAGGCCGGCCTCGATTTCGAGCCGGTCGGCGGTGCTTTCGATCAGCCCTCGTTCCACGATCGCACTGGCGACCAGGAGGACGAGGGCGAGCGCCACACCCATGACGATCCCGTAGGCCAGCCCCAGCCGCCAGCGGAGCGAGCCGAACCGCCAGCGGAGCGCGCCGAGCCGCCCGCGGAGCGCGCCGAGCCGCCCGATGCGCACGGGCCGCACGTCGCTCACGCCGGCTCGCGCAGCGCGTAGCCGGCGCCGCGCAACGTGTGGATGAGCTGTGGGTCGCCGAGCTTCCGGCGCAGGTACCCCACATAGACCTCGACGAGGTTGGCGTCGAAGGCATAGCCCCACAGGCGATTGAGGATCGATTCCTTCGACAGCACCCGGCCATGCTCACGAAGGAACAGCTCCAGGAGCTCGAACTCCCGAGCCGTCAGCTCGATCGACCGGCTGCCTCGGCGGACCTCACGGCTACGGAGGTCGAGCGACAGGTCCGCGACGCGAAGCACGGAGGTACGCGGTTTGGCGGCCGATGCCTGGCGGCGGAGATGGGCCCGCACGCGGGCAAGCAGCTCCGCAAAGTGGAAGGGCTTGGCAACGTAGTCATCGGCCCCGAGATCCAGTCCACGAACCCGATCGTCAATGTCACCGCGGGCGGTGAGCATGATCACCGGCACGTCGCTCTCGGCGCGGATCTTGACCAGGAGGTCGAACCCGTCGCCGTCGGGCAGCCCGACATCGATGATCACCAGACCCGGCTGCTCGCCCTGGACCGCCCGAAGGCCATCGGCCATCGTTCGAGCAGCTACGACCCGCATGCCTTCCTGAGCGAGGCCCATCTCGACAAAGTCCACGATGCCCGCTTCGTCATCGACGATGACCACGCACGGTTGGCTGGTCGACGCACTTCCGGTCGGGTCGGGGCTCGAGCCAGGATCATTCACCGCGACATTTGACGCCCTGTTCGGGTCTGGCGCAAGCCATCCCGGATCATGGGACTACGGGAGAGCGTCCGACGCCAGGCGTTCTCAGCATCGTCTCAGGGTCGGATCGGCCAACCCGCGCTACCGTTGGGCCTTGACTCCGGGGTTTCGGGGTCAGCATCGCGCTTCCTAGTGGGGAACCTCCATGGCCCGTCGCCCGATCCTCGCTGGCCTGGCGCTCATGGCGCTCCTGATCGTGGTTGCCCTCCCGGTCGTCGCGGTCGACCCGCCGGGCAAGGCCAACAAACCCGACAAGGCGCCAAAGGAACCGATCACCCTGACGGGAACGGTGGTCGCGGCGACCGACGCCGATGGCCATCCCAGCTTCTCTCTCGACAGTGGCGGAACCACCTACACCCTCGAGGGTGGTCCGTGGTGGTTCTATGGCGATCAGCATCCGCTCAAGGCCCATGTTGGCAAGTCCGTCACCATCGTCGGCGGTCGGGTCGCAGGCTCGACGGAAGTCGACGTCGAGACGGTTGACGGCAACCCGCTGCGGGCACCCGGCAAGCCACCGTGGGCGGGCGGCTGGAAGGCCGTCGGCCAGATCCATCCCGGCTGGTCGCAGGCGAAGGCCGATCGCTTCAAGGCGAAGGCCGATCGCTTCAAGGCGAAGTTTGGCGATTGCTTCCCGCCCGGCAAATGCAAGCAGAAAGGGACCGAGCCGGCAGCCACGGGGCGTGACGAGTAGGGCGACCCCTCCTCGGGCTTGCTCGAGGTCGCCGCGCAACCCAGGATCGCCCAGCAGGATGACCCGACAGCGCAGGGCCTTCGGGCCGCCTAGTCCGGGAGTCGAAAGGAGTCGGCGAATTGCCGCGCTTCCGCGTCACGGTCGCCGGAACCGGTGCGTCTGAATTCATGCTCGCGGGTCGGGACAAGCCCGCGAACCTCCTCCAACCGATGCCCCCGGACCACCCGGGGGCATCGGTATGCTCGCCCGGCTGCCGGCTCATACCTGCGTTGGCGCCTCCGGGCGTTCGCTCACGCACCTCAGGGTGCGCTCGCTCTCGTCCTCGACGCCGCCTTGGTCTGAGCTCGGCGGCCGGGCTCGCGGCTGCGTGGCGGCCTAGCTGAACGGCGAGCGTGCTGCGAGGGCCGCTCAGGCCTTTGCCGTAGCGAGGCGGCGAAGGACCGCCGGAAGGATCCCGCCGGCCTGGTAGTAGTCGACCTCGATCGGCCCGTCCAGGCGGGCCACGGCCTCGAAGGTTCTTGCGACGCCGGCGTCGTCGGTGGCCTCGACGGTGAGGCGGGCTCGCGGCAGGAGCCCCCGCTCGATGCCGCGGATCGTCAGGGCCTCGCGCCCGGTCAGGCCCAGGCTCTCGACGCTCTCGCCCGGCAGGAACTCGAGCGGCAGGACGCCCATCCCGACGAGATTGCTGCGATGGATCCGCTCGTAGCTCTCGGCGATGACGGCCCGAACGCCGAGCAGCAGCGTGCCCTTGGCGGCCCAGTCGCGCGACGAGCCGGAGCCGTACTCCCGGCCGGCGAGCACGACGAGGGGGACGCCCTCCTCGGCGTAGCGCATCGCCACGTCGTAGATGAACGTCTCCTCGCCGTCCGGGAAGTGCCGGGTGTAGGGACCTTCGCGGCCGTCGACGAGGGCATTTCGGAGGCGGATGCTGCCGAACGTTCCGCGGACCATGACCTCGTGATGACCGCGGCGCGCGCCGTAGGAGTTGAACTCCAGCGGGCTCACGCCGTGCGCCTGGAGCCACGTTCCGGCCGGCGACCAGGCGGGGATCGAGCCGGCCGGCGAGATGTGGTCGGTGGTGATCGAATCGCCCAGCACCGCCAGCACCCTGGCGCCGACGATGTCGGTCGGCGGCGTCGGCGTCTGCGTCATCCCCTCGAAGAACGGCGGCCGGGCGATGTAGGTCGAGCCGGAATCCCAGTCGTACCGGTCGCCGGCAGGGATCGGCAGCGCGCGCCAGCGGTCGTCGCCCTCGAAGACCGTGGCGTACGTCCGGCGGAACAGCTCCGGGTCGATCGAGTCATGGATCACCGATTTGATCTCGTCGGACGACGGCCACAGGTCGGCGAGGTAGACGGGATGGCCGTCATCGTCGATGCCGAGCGGCTCCGTCGAGAGGTCGATGTCGACGCGACCGGCGAGGGCGAACGCGACGACCAGCGGCGGGGAAGCCAGGTAGCTCGCGCGCGCGAGGGGATGGATGCGGCCCTCGAAGTTCCGGTTCCCCGACAGCACCGCCGCCGTCACCAGCCCGTTCGCCTCGATGGCGCTGGCGATCGGCGCATCGAGCGGGCCGGAGTTGCCGATGCAGGTCGTGCAGCCGTAGCCGGCGAGGGCGAAGCCCAGCGTCTCGAGCGGCGCCATGAGGCCGGCCTGGGTCAGGTAGCCTGTCACCGCCCTCGAGCCGGGGGCGAGGGAGGTCTTGACGGTCGGCGAGACGCGCAGGCCGCGCCGCACGGCGTTCCGGGCGAGGAGCCCGGCGCCGACCATCACCGTCGGGTTCGACGTGTTGGTGCAGGACGTGATGGCGGCGATCGCGACGGAGCCGGTCCGGATCGACGCCCGCTGTCCGTCGAGCTCCACCTCGACGGC
>DASQFM010000190.1:0-5202 GCA_035633135.1 Candidatus Eiseniibacteriota bacterium | reverse complement strand
CCGGGCTTGCCGATGACGTCGCCGATCATCAGGATCCGGCAGGCGCCCGCCGGTCGCTCGAGCCCGGCGTTGACGGAACTCCCGAGGCGCACGCGACCTGCGGAAGGGACGAGGGAGCCGGGCTGGTCTGGCATGGTGAGCGAGGCTATCACCCGCGGCCCCCGTTGCGCGGAGCACGCCGTCGCCGGTATGCGCCCACCGTGCCATTGACCAGGGCGTCGGCTCGCGCCCATTCTCCAACGCGGAAGGAGAGATCACGATGAGTGGAACCGAGCCCGAGCCGAACGTGCTGCGCGGCCCGATGACCCCCCAGCCGAACGTGTTGCGCGGGCCGAGCAGCCCGACCGAAGCAACGCCGGAGCCAGCCGTTCCAGTGGAACCGCCGCTCGCTACCCCGTGGGAGATCCCACCGAAGAAGGGCTCGGCCTGGAGGGGCTGGGTGATTCCGATCGGCGTCATCGCCGTCATCGCGATCGCCGGGTTGATCTTCCGCGACCGGCTGACCGGGGCCGCCACCGACCTCCGCGTAGGCGACTGCTTCGACGAGCCGGCTGAGATGAACGAGATCACCGACGTCCAGCATCGCCCGTGCAACGAGCAGCACGATGGCGAGGTGATCTTCGTGGGCGATCATCCGGACCAGGCCGAATACCCCGGGCTCCCGGCACTCGACCAGTTTGCCGAGGACCGCTGCGTGCCCGCCTTCGAGTCGTATGTCGGCCGCGACTACCAGACGGACCGAGAGCTCGAACTGGGGCTTTTCTACCCGTTGGAGGAGGCGTGGGACGGCAACGACCGTGAGATCGCCTGTTGGGTCTACCGCGTCGACGAGCAGCCCCTCACGAACTCGGTGAAGGTCGCGGGCAGCTGAGCAGGGGCCGGGCCGGCTGTCGCCCCTACTTCGCGTACTCCACGGCGCGGGTCTCGCGGATGACCGTGACCTTGATCTGGCCCGGATAGGTCAGCTGCTCCTCGATCTTCTTGACGATGTCTCGCGCCAGCCGGGTTGCCGACAGGTCGTCGATCTCCTCGGGCCGGACCAGGATCCGCACCTCGCGGCCGGCCTGCACGGCGAATGATCGCTCGACCCCGGTGAAGCTCTCGGCGATCGCCTGCAGCTCCTCGAGGCGCTTGACGTAGGTCTCCATCGTCTCGCCCCGGGCGCCGGGCCGGGAGGCGCTGATGGCGTCGGCAATCTGGACGATCGGCGCCTCGACACAGGCGTACTCGACCTCCTGGTGGTGGGCGGCGATGCCGTTGACGACCTTGAACGGCAGCTCGTGCTTCTGCGCGATCGCCGCGCCGATGGCGGCGTGGGGACCCTCAACCTCGTGGTCGACCGCCTTGCCGATGTCGTGCAGCAGGCCGCCCATTTTGGCGACCATGATGTCGGCGCCCATCTCCGATGCGATCCCGGCGGCGAGGGCGCTCGTCTCGATCGAGTGGACGAGGACGTTCTGGCCGTAGCTGGTGCGGTACTTGAGCCGCCCGAGGAGCTTCAGGATGTCGGGCGGCAGGCCCGGCACGCCGGCATCGTAGGCGGCCTGCTCGCCGGCCTGGCGGATGACGAGATCGACCTCGGCCCGTGCCTTGGCGACGACGTCCTCGATCCGGCCTGGATGGATGCGCCCGTCGCCCATGAGCTTGGTCAGGGCGAGCCGAGCGACCTCGCGGCGAACGGGATCGAAGCCCGACAGGACGACCGTCTCGGGCGTGTCGTCGATGATCAGGTCGATGCCGGTCGCCTGCTCGAGGGCCCGGATGTTGCGGCCTTCGCGACCGATGATCCGGCCCTTCATCTCGTCGTTCGGCAGGTGCACGACGGTCACGGTGTGCTCCGCGGTGTGGTCCGCCGCGACCCGCTGCATCGCCGTGAGGATGATGTCGCGGGCCTTCTCGGTGGCTTCTTCGCGGGCCCGCCGCTCGATCGAGCGGGCAAGCTTCACGGCGTCGTGCTCCGCTTCCTCGCGGATGGCCTCGAGCAGGATCCCCTTGGCATCGTCTGCGGACATGCCGCTGACGCTCTCGAGGGCGGCGACCCGCTCCGTGTTCAGGCGTTCGAGGTCCTCGCGGGCCCGGTCGAGCTCGCGCTCCCGGTCGAGGAGCTTGCGATCGCGCTGCTCGAGCATGTCGCTGCGCTGGTCGAGCTGCTCGTCGCGTTGGAGCAGCCGCCGCTCGAGGCCGTTCAGGTCGTTGCGCCGCGAGCGGGCCTCCTCTTCGGCTTCCCGCTGCAGCCGGATCTTCTCTTCCTTGGCCTCGAGGATGAGGTCCTTCTGCTGGGCGCGCGCGTCGGTGATGATCCGATCGGCCTTGTCGTGGGCAGCCTTGACCGACGTGCTCGCCCACAGGCTTCGCGCCACGAAGCCAATGGCGATGCCGCCGGCCAGCGCCACGAGGGCGATGGCGACGTATTCCATCTCTTCCTCCCATCCGGCCCGCCGGCCGGACGCGTAAACGTTCGTTCGAGGAATCGGGGCCGCCTGGGTCAGGGCTCCGAAACTCTTCCGCGTAGCCTACTACCGCGCGGGTCGGTTGGCCCTCAGTCGGCGCTCGGCGCTGCGACGAACCCTCCGCGACGGCACCCGTCAGTCGCTGACGATCGATGCCGAGAGCCGCGCCGCGACCTCCGGGTCGAAGCCGTTGCGAGCGAGCAGCGCGTAGGCCCGCTGGCGGCGCTGCCGCGGGTCGACGACGCGGGCGAGCGCGGCCGAGTGGCGGGCCAGCAGGCGCTCCGCGGCCGTGGCGTCCGGATCGGCCGCCTCTGCGTCCCCGCCTGACGGTCGCCGCTCGTCGAGGACGTTGTCAACGACGCTGCGGTCGATACCTTTCAGTTGCAGCTCGCGGCGGAGCGCACGCTCGCCGCGCGGCCTGGCTCGATCGCGCGACTCCACCCACGCCTTCGCGAACGCCGCGTCGTCGAGGATTCCGAGCGCCGTGAGGCGATCGATCGCGCCGTCGATCAACTCGCTCGTATAGCCCGCGGTCCGCAGACGCCGCCGCACCTCGTCGATCGAGCGCGCCCGGGCCTCGAGAAACCGCATCGCGGCATCGAGAACGACGTTCGGATCGTCGATCGCGGCGTGGCGCTCACGCCGCTCGGCAAAGGACTCTCGAGGACGCCGCCGGCCGGATTTCACGGAACCTCGGCTGGCGAGGGCGGCGCCACGTTCGAGGGCGCCACGTTCGGCGCCGACGTGCTACTCGGCCTCTGCGATCCCCTCGACGGGAACGGGCACCTCGGTGACCTTGGTGCGGATCCGGCTCTCGATCTCGGCCGCGATCGCCGCGTTCTGGCGGAGGAACTCCTTGGCCGCCTCGCGACCCTGGCCGAGGCGTGTCTCGGCGAAGGTGAACCACGCGCCAGTCTTGTCGACGACGCCCATCGCTGCGCCCACATCGAGCAGGCCGCCTTCCTTCGAGACGCCTTCGCCGTACATGACGTCGAACTCGGCGACCCGGAACGGCGGCGCCACCTTGTTCTTCACGACCTTGACCCGGACGCGGTTGCCGATCGATTCGGTGCCGCTCTTGATCGTCTCGATCCGCCGGATGTCGAGGCGCACGCTGGCGTAGAACTTGAGAGCACGGCCGCCGGGCGTGACCTCCGGATTGCCGAACATCACGCCGATCTTCTCGCGCAGCTGGTTGGTGAAGACCAGGGACGTGTTCGAGCGGCTCACCGCGCCGGTCAGCTTGCGCAGGGCCTGACTCATCAGGCGAGCCTGGATGCCGACGAATGAATCCCCCATCTCGCCTTCGATCTCGGCCCGCGGCACGAGCGCGGCGACGGAGTCGACGACGACGACGTCGATGCCGCCGGAGCGGATGAGCGTCTCGGTGATCTCGAGGGCCTGCTCGCCGGTGTCGGGCTGGCTCACGAGGAGCTCGTCGACGTTGACGCCGCAGGCGCGGGCATAGCCCGGATCGAGGGCGTGCTCGACGTCGATGAAGGCCGCGACGCCGCCGGCCCGCTGCGCCTCGGCGATCACGTGCTGGCAGAGGGTCGTCTTGCCCGACGACTCGGGGCCGAAGACCTCGGTGATGCGGCCGCGCGGGATCCCGCCGACGCCGAGGGCGAGGTCGAGGGCGATGGACCCAGTCGGGATGAAGTCGACCTGCTGACGCGTGACCGCACCCAGCTTCATGATCGAGCCGGTCCCGAACTGCTTCTCGATCGACAGGATCGCGGCGTCGACCGCCCGACCGCGCTCCGCGAGCGCGCGTTCCCCATTGCGCTCTGCGTTGCGCTCGTTCACTACCGCCATCGTCGCCTCACGCTCCTGTCCCTGCCTTCCTGACCGACGGAACGGACGCGGCGTCCGCGTGACGGATCAGGCCTCCTCGCGGTCGTCGCTGTCCTCGTGCCGGGGTTTCCGCTCCTTCCGGATCAGCTCGACGTTCATCGGCGGTTCGGAAAGCGGCTGCACCTTCGGGATCACGGACCGGTCCTTGGGCTTCTTCTTGGATTCGCGATGAGGTCGATCTCGAGAGCCCATCGAGGGTTCCTCCGCGCTGGATGGACGCTACCGGAAGCTGGTTCACGCCGGCTCATCCGCCGCTTGGCCGCGAATGCTGCGACCCGCGCGCGCTCGGAGCTCGGTGAGCGATTCGGGGAAGACGCCGGCCTTGATGGCCGTTCGGATCCTGGTCATGAAGTCTAGGGTGAAGGTCAGGTTGTGACAAGTTGCGAGGCGGTACGCGAGCAGCTCGCGGGCCCGGAAAAGATGGGCCAGGTAGGCCCGCGAGAAGCGCCGGCAAGCGAGACACGGACAGTCGTCCTGGATCGGCCGCGGGTCGTCGAGGAAGGCTGCGTTGCGCAGGTTCAACCGGTCGCCCGGGATCCAGACCTGGCCGGTCCGGGCGACCCGCGCCGGCAGGACCGAATCGAACAGGTCCACCCCGGCATGGACTGCTTCGAGCAGGTCCCGCGGCGAGCCGAGGCCCATCAGGTAGCGGGGCCGCGGGTCGGCCTCGAGCAGCGGGATCACGACATCGAGGGCCAGCGCCCGCTCGACCGGCGTCTCGTCGCCGGCGAGACCGCCGATGCACAGGCCATCGAACGGCAGACCGGCGATGAACCGTGTCGAGCGCTCCCGCAGGTCCGGCTCGAGCCCGCCCTGGATGACCCCGAACAGGGCTTGGTCCCCGCGGGTGTGGGCGCGCAGCGAGCGCTCGGCCCAGCGGTGCGTCCGCTCGGTGGCG
>DASQFM010000189.1:0-38050 GCA_035633135.1 Candidatus Eiseniibacteriota bacterium | reverse complement strand
CTCATGGCGATCGCGGGCGGGATCATGGTGGTGGCCGGCATCGCCGGGCAGTTCATGCCGGGCATCGGCCGGCCGGCGGCCGAATGGCGGCACGCGGTTCGGCTGCTCCGGACCGCGCCGTCGGCACCGAGCCTCGCCGTTGGCCGGGCGGCCACGATGATGGACATGGACCGGCTGATCGGCGTGCTGCCAGAGATCGGCAGACTCTCCATCCCCCGTCGTTCCGAATTCCTCACCGGCGCGCTGATCCGGCGGGCGGCTCCGGGCGACGCCGTCGTCCGGGTCGGCGAGACCAGCGACGCGGCGTACTTCGTCCTCGACGGTCGGGTCGTGGCCGGCATCCCCGCCGAGGAGGGAGAGTTCCGGGCGCTGTCGGCAATGGGTACCGGCGACTTCTTCGGCGAGATCGCGGCGATCACGGGCAGCCCCCGCACGGCCAACGTCGTGGCCGAGCAGCAGACGGATCTGCTCGAGGTTCCGGCCGCCACCCTGAAGTCGCTGATGGACCAGCCCGAGATCAGCGCGATCGTCCGCTCGAAGCTCACCGAGCGGCTGACGCGGACCGCCAATGCCGACCTGGTCCGGCTGGCAGGGCTGGACCAGCGCGACATGCGTGATCTGCGCCGGCCCAGGCCGCGCCAGGGCGGCCACTTCACGCCTCGGGGCGGGAGCGATGGCCACACGGGCGGGAGCGACGGCCACACGGGCGGGAGCGACGGCCACGAGGGCGACCGCGACGGCCACGAGGGCGGCGACGTCGCCGCGGGTTCCGCCGGGCCATCCGGGGGTTCGAGCAGAGCCAAGTAGACCGCGGGCGGCGCGCTATCGCCGGATCGAGCGCTCCAGGGCCGCGCGGTCGGGGATCACGACGACGCCCGGCATCACCCGGATCAGGCCCTGCGCGACGAGGTCCGACAGCATCCTACGGACCGCGTCCACCGAGATTCGGCCCGAATCCCCGCTCGTGTCGCCTACCCGACAGTGGCGGTGTTAGCTAGTGGACTGCATTCCGGCGGTGCGGTGGCGCACCGTGATGGTATGGAATTGCAATCGAAACCAGTTTCGATGCTAGGCATCTGGCAGATGTGTCGTACCATGGCCGTCTTCCACCAGGGCGGAACAATGCGGAGGGCGTTGGGCGTGGGCCCAGTCATGTCTACCAAGCTTCATTACGGCGGGGGCGCGGGCACCCGCGTTCGACGCCGCCTCTTCGCGATGATCACCGCGGTGACCCTCGTGGCGCCGCTCCTCATCGCGGGCGCGATGCCGGTGGTAGCGGTCGATGCGGGCATCCTTGCCAATTCCACGATCACCGCCGAGGCCGAGACGGCGACGGCCGGGGATTCCGTGACCATCACGGTCCAGCTGAACGACGGGGTCGACAACCTGATCGTGAGCGGCGGAACCGTCACGCTCACCTCCGACCAGGTCGGTGCCCTGACTGTTGTGGACAACGATGACGGCACCTACACCGCGGAGCTGATCGACACCGTCGCCCGGCTCGACACCGTCACCGGCACCCTGGCGGGCGAGGCGTTCGCCGACAGTGCGACCGTGGACTTCGCGCCCGGTCCCGCGAGTCCTGAGCGCACGACGATCACGGCGGCTGCCGGTCCCTTCACCGTTGACTCTCCAAGCGCGGGCCTGACCGTCCAGCTCAAGGATCAATACGACAACAACCTGGCGGGCAGCGACGGCACCGTCGATCTGTCGCCCAGCGCAGGCAACGCCACGATCAGCAATTTGGCGGACGCCGGCGACGGGACATGGACCGCGACAGTCGACCTCACCGACAACATCCCGACGCAGCTAACCGTTGGCGGGACCCTCGGTGACTTCGCGATCACGACCGGTGACGCATCGGTCGACTTCCTGCCTGGCGATCTCGCCGAGTTCACCATCGACCCGATCGCTGACCAGACCGCTGGAGATGAGTTCCAGGCCACGATCAGCGCCTTCGACCAGTACGACAACCCCAAGACCGATTACGACGGCGGCACCCTCTCCGGCCTTGGGACCTCCCCGGGCTGCACCGCCTGCGATCCCGACCTTGACGCGACGGCCCCCTATTACGGCACGCTCAGCTGGTCGGACGGCGTCGCAACCGCGAGCATCACCGCCTACGACGCCGACGCGGCTGCCGCCCTTACCATCACCGACGACCCGGTTAGCGCAACGTCCGACACCTTCGCGGTCGCCCACGCCGCGGCGCTGAAGGGGTTCTCGTTTGCATCGATCGGAAGCCAGACGGCCGGTGGGTCGTTCGGGGTGACCGTCACCGCTCGTGACCTGTACGGCAACGTGAAGGCCGATCAGTCCGCCGGGACCCTGTCGGCGCTTGAAAACTCTCCCGGCTGCGCCGGCTGTCTTCCCGTCGCCATCCCGGTCGCAACGCCCACGTACGGTGACCCGGTCTCCTGGACTAGCGGAACTGGCACGGCCACGGTCAACGGCTTCAAGGCGCGGACCGATGCGTCGCTGACAATCACGGACGGCCTGATCTCGAACACCACATCGTTCGTCGAAGGTCCCGCGGCACTCGGCGGCTTCACGATCGACAACATCACCAGCCATGTGGCCGGTGCAGAAATCACGGTGACCGTCCGTGCCTATGACCTCTACGGCAACGCCAAGACCGACTACAGCAGCCTGAACTTGCTGGCCGGCGACCTCGCCGCCTCGCCCGGCTGCGCCGGCTGCAATCCAGTCATCGTCGCCAGCAGCCCCGACTACGGGACCATTTCCTGGACCGACGGAGTCGGGACGGCGACCGTACATGCATATGCGGTTGGCGCCAGCTCCGTGAGCTTCAGCGCCGGCGGGTTCTCGGCCACGTCGAACAGCTTCAGTGTGACGCTGGCCGCGCTCGGCGGCTTCACGGTCGCAAGCATCGCGGACCAGACCGCGAGCAGCACCGGCTTCACGGTTACCGCGAACGCCTACGATCTCTACGGCAACCCCAAGACGAACTACACCACTGGTGCGTCCGTCACCGGCACGCTCGGCACCTCGCCCGTCTGCTCGACCTGCTCGGATGGTGGAACGGCGCCGGAATACGGATCGCTCACCTGGCTGAGCGGCGTCGGCACGACAACGGTGAAGGCGTACAAGGCCGAGACGGGCCAGACGATCACCGTCAGTGACACCGGTGCGTCCAGGACTTCGAACTCCTTCGCGGTCGGGTCGGCTGGCGTCTCTGTCCTCGACTTCGCAACGGCCGATACCGGGACGGCCTTCAACGGGCAGCCCACTTCCACGAAGAAGGGCACACCGATCTACCACACGTGTGCGCTGCCGGGCAGTGGCGCGGATCCGTGCAATACCAGCTCGCCGCCCGTCCAGGTGCTGGCGCGCGACCAGTACGGCAACGTCGTCTCCGGCGTGGTCGTCGGCCTCACCGGCACCCAGGCCCTCTCGGGCAGCCCATCGGCAACCACCAACGCGAGCGGTCTCGCCTCGTTCACCGGACCCGCACCGATCGTTGCCGACGCGGCGACCACCGGCACCGTGTACCTCACGGCTTCCGCCACGGGGGCCAGCGATGGGACCAGCGCAACCTTCCAGCTCGTCGATGACCTCGAGGCCTGCGCCAACGCGACGTGCGACAACCTCGCAACAGGTGGCCTGACGTCGTATTCACGGATCGACGCGACCGGCGGCGTCTCCGGGTTCGTCCCAGCGGCAGGCGGAGCCCTGGACGGAGTCTCCCTGGTTACACAGTTCCAGTCGGTCTCGGCGAACTGCACTGGTACGACAACACAGGTCGGTCGGACCACCGACGTCCACGTCGAGGCCCTCGGCGGCGTCCCCCAGCTCAACTTCAAGGTCGCGCTGATCATCCCGAAGGGGCTGCTCCAGTCGACCGGCTACGCCAGTCGCAACGTGGGGGCCTTCAATATCTGCTTCGGCGCGACGTACCTCTCGGCTGACCCGCCTACAACGCTCTGGAGGGCGAAGACGTCGCCGACGGATACCACGCTCGTCGACGCCGTGCCTTCAGGTGGCCTGTATTGGGGCTGGCTCCCCGACTGCTCCGGCAAGAAGGCCCCGGCCCTCACCGATCCAGCGAATCCATGCGTCGTCATTCGGACGAAGACCGCCAAGGGTCTGCAGGCTGCGCTTGGGCTGTCGAACGCACAGTTCGCGACACTCGGGTTTGGTGCCGGCGACCTGGCGATCGTCTACCAGACGCGGACCCCGTGGGACGCCAAGGCCTCGATCTTCTAGGAGTCCTGACCGCGACGAAGGTCGTGTTGCGGAGCTAGGAGCTCGGCGGGGCCGGCGTCAGCCGGGCCTGCGGGACCGCGACGATCTGCAGCTTGTCGAACAGCCGCCGGCGCTCATCATCGAGCTCAGCGGCTGGTCGGCGTCCGTCGGACAGCTCGAGGGCGAGCAGGGCATCGAGCACCAGGGCCGCCTGGTACAGGTCGCCGCGGCCGCGAGCGGCTGTGAGCGCTTCCTCCAGCACCGCCTTTGCTTCATCGCGCTTCCCCGCCTGGGCGAGGGCGAGCCCGCGAAGCCGAGTCAGCGCCGGCAGCAGGGCGGCGCCGCCCTCGGCCGTTCGAGCCGTTGCGATCGTCGACACCACGACTCGCAGCGCGTCCTCGGTCTCGCCGGCGAGCACGTGCAGCTCGGCGATCTTCACGTCGGTGGTCAGGACCTCGCCGTGGGCGCCGCCACGATCGAGCTCCTCACGGGCGGACCGCAGGTGCTCCGTGGCGACAGCGAACTCACCCCGCCGGGCCCGCAGGATTCCGAGCTCCGCGTTCGCCGACGCGACGTCGAGCCCGGCACCCGACGCCCGCCACGTTCGGATCGCGTCCCGGAGCAACGCTTCAGCCTCGTCGAAGTGGCCCTGGTCCCGCAGGATCTCGGCGACATTGAACTTGCTGAGGCTCACCTTCTCGCGATCGCCGATCGCCGCGAAGAGCTCGATCGACCGTTCGTAGAGCCGCCGCGATTCGTCCCACTCCGAGCGGGCGTGGGCGATCAGCCCGAGGTTGTTGAGCGTCGAGGCCTGGTTCCGGACGTCGCCGAGCTCCTCGAAGATCGCCAGCGCGAGGGCGCCGTACCGCGCTTTGTCGATCTCGCCGTTGCCCGTGAGCGCCATGTCGAGCAGCTGATATGACTGGGCGAGCACGTCGCGCGCCTGCACCTGCTTCGTCAGCCGGATGGCCTCATGGGCATACGCGATGCTCTCCGTAAGCCGGCTCTGCAGGAATCGAACGCCGGCGTAGGTGACCGTGAGCTTGGCCAGGGCCGGCGTGATGTTCGTGCCACGCTTGCCTTCCAGCCGCCGAAGCGCCCGGGAGAGGCGCACGAGTGCCTCGGAGAGCCGCCCCGTCCGGGCTGACAGCATGGCCTGCTTCACGACGAGCTGGCCGGATCGCGCCGGATCGCCCTCGACGAGCCGGCGCGCAGCCCGCAACGCGTGATCGGCCGCCTTGAACTCGCCGAGGCGGTAGAGAGCGTCGCTCGATTGCTCGTACAGGCTGGCCAGCTCGGTCCGCGACACGCTCCGAAGGCGCCGTCCGGCGGCCAGCGCGTTGCCGTAGAACCGGGTGGCATCGACGTTGGCGTAGATGGCGATCGCTCGCTCGCCGGCTCGACGGTTGTACTCCCACGACTTGTCCCAGCGCTGCGCTTCGTGGAAGTGAAGGGCCAGGACGGCGAGCTCGTCGTCGATCTCGCCACCCGCCCGAAGCTCGATCGTCTCCGCGACTCGCCCATGCAGCGCCCGCCGGCGTCGGTACGGCAGGCCCTCATACGCGGTGTCGCGCATGAGCGTGCTCCGGAACCGGAATGACCCCGACGGGTCGCGCTGGAGCAGGGCGCCGAGCCGGTCCCACGTCTCGTCGTCGAGGTCGACGTCGTCGCGGACCGCATCGGCGAGCAGGTCCGGGTCGAAGCTCGAGCCCAGGACCGCGGCGTAGCGGACGATGGTTCGATCGGTCGGTGCGAGCCGATCGATCTCGCCGGCGATCAGGGCTTCCACCGAGGCGGGCAACGCCGCGACGGTCCCCGTGGATCGCACGGTGTCGAGGAGCTCGAACAGGAACAGCGGGTTGCCGCCGGAGCGGTCGGCGATCGCCTCCACGTCATGCGCGTGCAGGGGCGCGTCCTCGGTGGCGAGGTTGACGATCTCGCCGAGGGGCTCCGGCCCCAGCGGGAGCAGCGACAGCAGGACGGGCCTGTCGGCCTCGTCCTCATCGGGGTCCGACAGGACCGGCCCGGCCTCACTCGTGAGGAGCAGCAGCTGGCGAGCCACGGCCGGCGTGTGTCGAAGGCGTGCCAGCAGGTCGCCCGACGCCTCGTCCATGTGGTGGGCGTCCTCGATCGCGAAGATCGCAGGCTTGTCGACGAGCAGGATCGCGAGAAGGTGCGTCGCCACCTCCGCCAGGCGCTCGCGCAGGAACCGCTGCTCGAGCGCCACGGTCTCGGGCGTGGGCGGCAGGTCGAATCCGAGCAGCAAGCCCAGCAGCGGCAGCCACGGGCTGAGGCTCGGGTCGAGCTCCGCCACGACCCGTCCCAGCCGGTCGCCCGACGTCGCGGCGTCGGCGCTCGTATCGAGGGCGAGCAGCTCCCGGAAGATCGCGCGGAGTGGGAAGTAGGCGGTCGATCGCTCGTACTCCTCGCAGCGGCTGGCGAAGACCCGGAATTCGGGCGCGCGCTCGAGGATCTCGTCGAGCAGCCGCGTCTTGCCGATACCTGCATCGCCCACGATCTCGACCGCGCCCGCCGTGCCCTGCCGGGCTCGCTCGACGACCTCGAGGGCGGCTCGGAGCTCCTCGTCGCGGCCCACCAGCGGCAGGCCGCGGCCCGCTGTCTCCCTGGTCCCGACCGCCGGCCCGACAATGAACGCCTTGACCAGCTCCGCCTTGCCCTTGGCCTTGAACGGCTCGATCGGCGTCGTCTCGAACAGCGTCCTCGATCGATCGAGCACGATCTCGGTCGAGAGGATCTGGCCGGCCTCGGCCTTCGACATGACCCGCGCCGCGGTATTGATGGCGTCGCCGAAGACGCGATACGCGCGCCGGTACCGCGGACCGAAGTCGCCGGTGAAGACCTTGCCGGTGTTCACGCCGATCCGCATCGGCACGATCCCGGGCTGCTCCATGATCTCGCGCAGCGTCCGGAGCATCCGCTCCTCATCGTGGCCGGTGCTCGATGGGGCGCCCGCGGTCAACAGCGCCTTGACGCTCGACTTGCCGACGTCGGTCTCGTAGAACGGGACCTCGTGACTGAGGGCCGCCTGCTCGATCGAGCCCATCCGCTGCTCGAGGCCCTCGGCCAGGCCGTCCGGCCCGAGCTCGGCGAGCAGCCGGTCGGTGTCCATCATGTCGATGAACGCGGCCGTGATGGTCCGGTGCTCGGGCTCGCTCCGCTGGAGCAGCACGTGGGCGCGCGCCGCCACCGGGATGCAGGCAGCGATGTCCAGCTTCGAGACGTCGCCGACGTCCGGAGCGCGGACTCGCTCGACCGATGGCGGGCCGGCGAGCAGGATCGCCTCCTCCTTCCGCGGACCGAGCAGCGCCGGATCGAGGAGGGCGGCAAGGTTCGGACTGAGCCCAACCTCGCCGGCGTCGGCGATGACCTCCATCGCCAGGGTGTCCGTCATCGCCGGCCCCGCGATCAGCAGCTCCCGGTGGACGCTCCCGACCAGGAAGAAGTTGAAGGTTCCCGTGCCGATGCCGGCCGACATGCGGAGGATGAGCGTCTTGCCGGAGAGGTGGAGGCGCCCCACCCGATCGATCGTGCGCTGCAGCTCCCACGCGGCGCGGGTGGCGCGCTCGCGATGGAAGGGGCCGTCGAAGAACAGGAGCAGCGCGTCGCCGCCCCACTTGAGGAGTCCGGCGCCCCAGTCGTACGCCTCGTCGAGGAGCGCGGTGAACACGCCATCGAGCGTGTCGCGCATGACCTCGGCCCCGATCTTGCCGCGCTTCGCCAGGAGCTCGGTGAGCGCCGTGAACCCCGAGATGTCGACGAAGAGCAGCGTCGCCTCCCGCTCGATGTGCTTCTTCTCGGGATACGAGCGCAGCCACTCGATCACCAGCCGCGGGACGTACGGCCGCAGCAGCTCCGATTCGCTTGGCCCGCTCCCGACGCTCGGCAGATCGACGTCTGTCGTCACGGGGGTCCGTCTGTCGCTATGGCCGGGGGACGGGCCGCATGGGGTAGACGCCGATGACGATCGGGCTCATCGGATCCATCGACAGCTCGTAGCCGATGTCGCCGGACCGCAACAGCTCCCCCAGGAGCCGGCCTTCGGGACCGGGCAGGCCGACGAAGATCCGGCCGCGCTCCAGCTCGATCGGCGTGACGTCATCGTCGTTGCCATTGATACCGAACCGTCGTCGCAGCTCGTGCATCGGCACGTAGGCGCGACTCTTGATGAACCGGCGGAGCTGCGGGGCAGTCGATGCGCCACGCTCGACCGGTTCCTGATGCGGCGCCGGCTCGCGGGTGAAGGGCGGCGCGACCGGGGCGCCCCGCACCCGTTCCGAGTGCGACGCGGGCTCGCGGTGAAAGGCCGGCGCGGTCGCGGCTCCGCGCTCGGCTGGTTCCGCGTGCGGGGCGGCACTTGCGGCGGGATGCGGCGCGGGCTCACGGGTGAGCGGTGGCGCGGCAGTCGCCGCCGACTGCGCGACCGGCGTCGCCGGCTCCGGCGCCGCTGCCGGGCGAGTCCACGGTACGGGGGTCCGCTCCTCGGCCGGCTGCGACGCGCCCGGGTCTCCAGCGCGATGTGGCAGGGCGGGATCGGTCGCGGCGAGAAGCGGGTCGACGCGGGCAGCCGGCCCGGTCCCCGTCATCGGCCGCGCCGCGAAGTGCTCGCCGGGCATCTGCTCGAAGGCCGGCCGATCAGACGGTCGTCGATCGCCTTCTTCGGGGGCGACCCCGGGGCGCAGGCTGCGCGGACCCGCTGGCGGGCCCATGGGCCGACCATGGCGGCGCGAGCCGTGGTGGCAGCGTCGGCTCATCGGCCGGAGGAAGCAGCGAGGGCTCGCCGCTGGAAGGTCGTGGTCATCGTCGGGCCTGTTCTGGACTCGCCTGGGCTGGCGCCCGGTCCGGCGATGATACCGCCGCCCCGCCGAGCCGAACACAGGAGCTGGCGGACGGTCGCGACGTCGAGCTACCCGGCGACGACCCAGAGGTCGCGCGACGCCTCGTTTAGCACGTCAGGACCCGCGTCGCCGCAGACCACGATGTCCTCGATCCGCACGCCATACCGGCCGGCCTGGTAGATCCCCGGCTCGACGCTGAACGCCACGCCCGGCGCCAGCGTCTCGCCGTTGCCGGCGACGAGGTACGGCTCCTCGTGGCCCTCGAGACCGATGCCGTGGCCAAGCCGGTGGATGAACTCGGGGCCGTGGCCGCTCTCCGCGATGATCGTTCGGGCGACCTCGTCTAGCCGCTCGCAAGCGACACTCGGCCGAACGGCGGCGATGGCCGCCGCCTGGGCTCGCTGGGTCAGGTCGAAGATACGCAGGAACGCGGCCTCGGGCGCCATCGCCGGGTCACCGCCCGTGACCCACAGCGTGCGGGTGATGTCGGAGTAGTAGCCGCCGAGGGTGCCACCGATGTCGAGGACGAGCGGATCCCCTGGTTCGATGACACGGTCGCCGGCCATGTGGTGCGGCGAAGCAGAGTTGGGGCCCGACGCGACGATCGCGAACGCCGCGGCCTCATGGCCCTCGGCGACGAGGCGATCGCGGACCTCCAGGGCCACGTCTGCCTCCGTCCGCCCGACCAGCCGCCCGGCCGCGATCTGGGCGACGACCCGGTCGGCGGCGTGCGCCGCCAGCCGCAGCAGCTCGATCTCCTCGGCGTCCTTCTGCATCCGAGGCGCCCGGAGAACCTCGGTTGCCGGGCCGAAGGCTCGGCCGGGAAGCGCCTCCTGGAGCCGGAGGACGTGGAGCGCCCACAGAGTCGCGCTGACCAGGAGCCGGTCATCTCGAGGCTCGTCTCCGGCGGCGGCCGCCAGGTCGCCGGCGACGAGCCGGTAGGGGTCGTCGGTTTCATCCCACGCTTCGACGCGCACCAGCCCCGCGGCAGCGGCCGGGCAGCCCGCGGCGCCCATCGCCTCGAGCCGCGGCGCGACCAGCACGGGCTGCCCAGACGCCCCGAGCACCAGCATCGTGAGGCGCTCGGTCGTCATCGCGTTGTAGCCGGTCAGGTAGCGCAGGTCGGCGCCGACACCGATGAGGAGACCGGCGGCCCCCCGCTCGGCTAGGCCCGCGCGGGCGCGAGCCAGCCGCTCACCATAGCGAGCGGGCGAGATGACCGGGCGGGCCGGTGCCTGTAAGCGCGAGGTGGCGACGGTCATTCCGGGGCCGGGGTTGGGGCCGGTGAGCTCGCCGGTGCGCTCGCAGCGCCGGGGCGGGCCGGTGAACGGCGCTGGAGCCAAGCGCCCAGGGTTGCCGGCCCGTCCTCGAATAGCTTCCGGTACGCGAAGACGCGCTCGGCCCCGGCTGCCAGCGCCTCCTTGCGTTGGGCAACGTCGTCGTGCTGGCCCACGCCCAGGACCCGGAGTCCGCTCGCGTGCGCAGCCGCGATTGCCGGGACCGGCAGGTAGCTCCGGGCGGTCAGATCGACAACGGCGAAATCGGCGCCGGCGATTGCGGCCTCGAAGTCGGCGACCGTGCGCGCTCGCTCGACCTGCGCGCCAAGCGCCTCGAGGACCGCGGCGAGCCGCGTCTGCCAGATGAGGTCGTCGGCCAGGACGACAACCCGGGCGCCGCGCTGCTCCGTCACCGGGATTCGTCCGGCATGCCCGGGTCGCCAGGGTCGGCCTCGGTAGCCTCGGCCGGCGGCGCCCCATCCGCCTCGGCCCAGACCGCCTCGGGGTTCGGCCACTGGCGCCCGCAGTTCAGGCAGACGATGCCGGGCGGGGGTCGGTCGATCGGGTCGCCCATCCCGATGAGATCGCTCAGGGGCTGCGCGCCGAGGGCGCCGACGTTCGGCAGCTCCTCCAGCGCCAGGCGCCGGGCGCCACAGGCCGGGCAGGCCCAGCGACTCTCGCCCTCCACGACCTGCGACAGGACCGTCAGCCGAGCCGGCTCGAGATGTGGCGGAAGACGTCGCGGGCCGAGACGACCGCCGTCGGGATGCCGCGGTCGGCGATGGGCACGTGGCGGAAGCCGCCGACCGCCATCTTGTTGATCGCGACCGCGATCGGGTCGTCGCGCCGCAGGATCACCGGATCGCGCGTCATCAGCTCCCGCACCGGCCGCGGATCCTCGTGGCCACCGGTCATCTTCAGGATCGCGTCGCGGTCGGTGAAGATGCCCGCCAGCTTCCCATTCTCCATCACCAGCAGGCAGTCGACGCCGTCATGGCGCATCCGGGCGACCGTCTCATCGGCCCGCGCGTCGATATCGACGAGCTCCGGGGCCGGCGCGCCGAGCTCATCGAGGTGCGCCCCGAGCAGCCGCCCATGGAAGCTCGTCGCCGGCTCCGGGATGTCTGCGTTGCGCAGGTCTGCGCCGCAGTTCTCGCAGGATTCCTCGCCGAGGAAGTTCTGCCACCCACAAACCGGACAGAGCATGGCGGTCAGCCTTGGGCGCGGTCAGACGGTCCCAGCGCAAGGCGGCCGCGAGGACGCGTCGCGAGCGCACCTGTTGGGTGCGTGAGCGACCGCCCGGAGCGGCCAACGCCGCGATGGGGCCGGATCACCGTGCCCTCACTCGACCGTCCAGGTCTCGCCGGCCGCGAGCAGCTTCGACAGGTTGCCCTTGCCGCGCGCCGCCACCGCCTGGGAGATCTGGTCGTTGAGCATCTGGTCGTGGGTCGGCCGGGCGATGTCCCGAATGACCCCGACCGGCACCGGGAACTCGGGCCAGTAGATGTGGGCGAGCATGAAGGAGATCAGCGGGTCCGTCTCGTCGTGGACCAGGATGTCCGCTTCGGTGATGCCGTCCTTGCCGATCGTCACGATCTCCGGCTGGTGCCCGCTGAGCCGGATGCCCTTGTCGTGATCCTTGCCGAAGATCATCGGCTTGCCGTGCTCAAGAACGAGCGTCCGGTCGTCGCGAACCTCGCGGTCGGTGAACTCGCGATGGGCGCCGTCATTGAAGATGTTGCAGTTCTGGAGGACCTCGACGAACGCCGCGCCCTTGTGCGTGCCGGCTCGTTCGAGCGTCCGCTGCATGTGCTCGGTGTGGGTGTCGACCGATCGGGCGATGAAGCTCGACTCCGCCGCCAGGGCGATGGCCAGCGGACTGATCGGGAAGTCGATCGTCCCGAACGGCGACGACTTGGTGACCTTGCCGAGCTCCGACGTCGGGCTGGCCTGGCCCTTGGTGAGCCCGTAGATCCGGTTGTTGAACATGATGATCCGGATATCGACGTTGCGGCGCAGCGTGTGGATCAGGTGGTTGCCACCGATCGACAGGGCGTCGCCGTCGCCGGTGATGACCCAGACCATCAGGTCCGGGCGGGCGGCCTTGAGGCCCGTGGCGATGGCCGGCGCGCGCCCGTGGATCGTGTGGAAGCCGAAGGTGTTCATGTAGTACGGCAACCGGCCCGCGCAGCCGATGCCGGAGATGAAGACGATGTTCTCTTTCGGGTAGCCGAAGTCGGGCATCACCTTCTGGGTCTGGGCGAGGATCGAGTAGTCCCCGCAGCCGGGGCACCAGCGGACCTCCTGGTCGGACACGAAGTCCTTCCGCGTCAACTGCGGCAGCTCGATCGCCCCGGCGCCGTTGCCGTTGCCCGTGGTCATTTTGCTGGCACCCTCACGCGTGATTCACCCTTCGCTCTCCGAGGTCCGAGGCGACGCTCCTGCGAGCCATCGGCCCGAGGATTCTTGATGTCGGCGAGGACCCGCTCGGCCTCGGCTTCGATCTCGGCGATCCGGAACGGCTTGCCGCGGACCTTGTTGTAGCCGACCGCGTCGATCAGGTAGCGGGCCCGGATCAGCAACAGCAGCTGGCCCAGGTTGATCTCGGGGACCAACACCTTGCGATAGGCCCGCAGCACGTCGCCGGTGTTGCTGGGGAACGGGTTGAGATGGCGCAGTTGGGCATGCGCCACCGAGACCCCGCGGTCCTGGAGCCGTTCCACCGCGCTTCGGATGGCGCCGTAGGTGGAGCCCCAGCCGAGGATCAGGAGATCGCCCTCGGGAGGCCCGGCGACCTGCAGCGGCGGTATGTCGTCGGCGATGCCGGCGATCTTCGCCTGCCGGAGCAGCTGCATCCGATGGTGGTTGTCGGCGTCGTAGCTCACGTTGCCCATGATGTCGGCCTTCTCCAGGCCGCCGATCCGGTGCTCGAGCCCCGGCGTGCCGGGCACGGCCCACGGACGGGCCAGCGTGGTCTCGTCCCGGAGGTACGGGTAGAAACCCTCCTTCTCCGTCCGGTTGGGGACGGCGATGGCGGGCAGGTCGTCGACGTTCGGGATCGACCATGGCTCCGCGCCCGTCGCCAGGAACGCGTCGGACAGGTAGACCACCGGGGTCATGTACTTGAGCGCCAGCCGCCAGGCCTCGATCGCGAAGGTGAAGCACTCGGCCGGGGTCGCCGGCGCGACGACCGCCAGGGGCGAGTCCGAGTTGCGGCCGAACAGCACCTGCAGCAGGTCCGCCTGCTCGGTCTTGGTCGGCATGCCGGTCGAGGGCCCGGCGCGCTGGACGTCGATCAGGACGAGCGGCAGCTCGACCATGACCGCCAGCCCGAGGGCCTCGCTCTTGAGCGCCACGCCGGGGCCGGAGGTGCCGGTCATCCCAAGGGCGCCGCCGTAGCTGGCGCCGATCGCGGCGCCGATCGCCGCGATCTCGTCCTCGGCCTGGAACGTCTTGACCCCGAAGGACTTGTAGCCGGCGAGCTGGTGCAGGATGTCCGACGCCGGGGTGATCGGATAGGAGCCGTAGAACAGGGCCCGATCCGCCAGCTGCGAGGCCGCAACCATCCCGAGGGCCGTCGCCTCGTTGCCCGTGATATTGCGATACGTGCCCGGCCGAAGCTTCGCCGGCGGGACGATGTAGCGCTCGTGGAAGATCTCGGTTGTCTCGCCGAAGCTGTAGCCGGCGTGCAGGGCGCGCTTGTTGCCTTCCGCGATCTCCGGGCGCTTCGAGAACTTCTCGTCGATCCACTTGCGGGTCCCGTCCATGCTCCGCTCGTAGAGCCAGAACATGAGCCCCAGGGCGAAGAAGTTCTTCGTCAGGTCGACCTGCTTGTTCGTCAGCCCGAGGCCTTCGAGCGCCCGGCTGTTGAGCGTCGAGATCGGTACGCTGAACACGTTCCACGCCTTCAGCGAGCCGTCGGTCAGCGGGTTGCTCGTATAGCCGACCTTGGTCAGGTTCTGGGCAGTAAACGCGTCCTCGTTGACGACCAGGGCGCCGCCCGCGGGCAGCTCGCCCAGGTTGGCCTTCAGGGCTGCGGGGTTCATCGCGACGAGGACGTCGGGCGCATCGCCGGGCGTGTGGATGTCGGTGCTCGAGAAGCTGAGCTGGAACCCGGACACGCCAGGCAGCGAGCCAGCCGGCGCACGGATCTCAGCCGGGAAATCAGGCAGGGTCGAGATGTCGTTGCCGAACGCCGCGGCGGTCCGGGTGAACTGCGATCCGGTGAGCTGCATCCCGTCGCCCGAGTCGCCCGCGAAACGGATCGTGACCCGCTCCAGCTGGCGCTCCGTGTGCGACCCGCCGGCGCCGTTGCCCGAGACGCCGGTCGTCGGTGAAGGCTTGGCCGATGCCTTCGAATTGGCCGTCGGCTTCGGATCGGCGGCGGCCTTCGGATTGCGGGTGGGCTTCAGGTCGGCTGCGTGTTTGGGCTTTGCTGCCGGCTTTGGAGCAGCGCCGGCCTTTGGCGTCATCCGCCGTCGACCTCGTCCATGCGCTGGTGCGGGCGCGGCGGCAGGTTCAACAGCTCCTCGGGAAACGCTTCGGCGAGATACTTCAGGACGTCGACCGGGCGGACCACGCCGACCAGATGTCCCGCGTCATCGACCAGCGGAACGTTGCGATAGCGCCCGGTCTGCATGAGATCGATCGCATGCCGGATCGGCTCATCGAGGTGGAGCGTCCACGGATGGTCGACCATCAGCGTCTCCACCGGCTGGCCCAGGTCGGCGTTCGTCCCGACGAGCTTGGCGAAGATGTCGCGCTCGGTGAGGACTCCGCGGAGCAGCCCGTCGTCATCCGTCACGAAGACCGAATCCGCCGAGCCGGTGCGCTGGATCAGGTCCAGGCAGGCCTGCAAGCTCGTCCCGGGTCGCACCGTCAGCGGATCGCGCGGGTTGAGCATCTTGAGCTTCTCGTCGGCCAGCGATGGGACCCGCGACGCGACCGCGCGTTCAGTCAGTTCAGTCACAAGCCCAAAGTGTAGAGCGTTCGGTCGAAGGCGCCCCTACGTGGCCAGGGCGGCTCGACCGGCAGCGAGTGCGGCTTTCGCCCCGGCGGCCACGAACGAGCCATCGGAGCCGAGGCCGATGAACTTATATCCCAGCTCGAGATGCGGGGCGAACGTCGCGTGGTCGTAGAGCAGGATCCCGGCCGCCTTGCCGTGCCGGCGGCAGGCCGCGACCACCGTCTGGAGGGCGTCCCGGTAGATCGGCTCGTCGAATCGACCGGGCACGCCCAGCGAGTGCGACAGGTCTGCCGGACCGACGAACAGCACATCGACCCCGTCGAGCGCAGCAATGGCATCCGCCTCACGCAGCCCGCCCGGCGTCTCGATCTGGACGATGCCCACGATGTCGGCGTTGACCGTGCCGACATCGGCATGGCCGATGGCGCCGAGGCGGGCCCCGCGCGTCCGCAGCGCAACGCCCCGGCCGCCTTCCGGGGGATACCGCAGGAACGTGACGGCCTCGCGTGCCTGCTCGGCGGTATCCAGCCGGGGCACGACGATGCCGGCCGCGCCAAGGTCGAGCGCGCGCCCGATCCGGAGGCGCTCGCCGGACTGCGGGCGCACGAGCGGCGCGGCCCCGCGGACCTGCACCGCGAGCAGGTGGGCGACGAGGTCGGCCTCCGTTGCCGCGCCGTGCTCGAGGTCGATGACGACCCAATCGAAGCCGGCGTCGCCCATGAGCTCCGCGGCGAGCGGCGACCCAAGGTCCGACCATGCGCCGAAGAGCGTCTCGCCGGCGTGAATCCGTCTTCGCAGGCTGGCTGGGTTTGGCAGGCTGGTCACGTCCGCATGATGCCCGCTTCGATCAGCGTGCGAGCGCGGTCTTCGCGGCCCGCTGCTCGGCGACGACCCGCGTCGCATGCTCGAGGTCGCCGACCGCCTCGAGCTCGCTGATCGCGCCCTCGATGAGCGCCGAATCTCCGGTCAGGAGCCCGATCTCGCTCTTCGTCCGGGCGATGAAGGGCCGGGCCTCCATCCCCTCGAACGCGGCGAGCGCGTCGCGCAGATCGCCTTCGTCATGCCGGCGGAGCCCGCGAAGCCGGCGAGCCTGCGACGAGACCAGGAGGATCGACCGCTCATCGGCGTACGCGATCATCTCGCCAAGAGAACGTGATTCGGTGCCCAGGCGACGGTCGGCCAGCGCGGCGAGGACGAGCGCCACGTGGTCGAGGCGGCCAGTGAACACGAGGAACTCGTCGACGAAGTCTCGCTCGAGCGAATCGAACTCGCCGTCCACGAGCGCCCGGAGCCGCTGGGTGCGGATCGTCGAATCGGACCGCTCGAAGATCGCCGTGGCGACGACCCGCCACCGATCAGCTTCCACGGCATCCCCGCGAGCACGCGCGATCGACCACGCCGAGAGGATCCCGTTCAGGGCGTACCACGGCGCTCGGATCTCCGACTCGGCGAGGGCGCGCTCCATGCGCGCAGCCTCGGCGGTCGCGTCGTCCCATCGTCCCAGGTAGAAAAGCACGGTGGTCCGCCACGAGGACGCCCCGGCGACCCATGCGGGAGCCTGCCCGCTGACGAGTCCTGCCTTGGCCTGGACCGCGGCCAGCTCGGCTTCGCTGAGGCGCCCGAGGATCGTCAACGACCAGGTGTTCACGATGGCAGCGTCCAGGCGTTCGCTGGTGCTGATCCGACTCCCGAGGACGAGTCGCTGCTGGGCGACCTCCCGCGTTTCCTCCCAACGGTCGTCCGCCATGGCGACAGCTCCAACCGCGTCGAGGCACGCGCTGATCAGGTCGGGATCGTCGAGGGCCCTGGCCATCTCGAGCGCCCGTGCCGACGCGTCGGCCGCGATGGCGACGTCTTCAGCGGCGGGACGGTCGGCGATGAAGGCCCCGAAGCCGAGGGCGAGCGTCCCGAGGGCTCGTGCTCGTTCGACGGTCACCACGCCGAGCAGCCGCCTGATCTCGTCGAGACGGCCGTGACGATCGGGCTCGCTCATCTGGCTGCCGATTGATCCGGCCCACCGGGACCGGACGATCATCTCCTGGGCGAGGGTCGCCAGGTGCTGGTCGGATCCGAGCCCCAGCTCGCGGCCCAGCGCCGATGCGTGCTCGAACGCCTCGACCGCCTGGTCGCCGCCGACCCAGACGACCCCCAGGCGCTCATACAGGTCCGGCAGCGCTTCCCGAGGCGCGAGCTCGACCGCCGCTTCGAGGTGACGGGCGGCCTCGACCGTGGCGGCGCCCGCGTTGGCGACCTCGGCGGCGCGGCGCAGCCATCGGACGGCCCGATCCGGGAGGTCCGGCAGCGGCGCCTCGGCCAGCAACGTGGCGAGGACGCTGGCCTCACGGAAGTGGAAGGCGACCAGCTCTGCCAGCTCGTCTTCCCGGCCGGTCGCGACGGCCTCCGATTCGAGCCAGCTCCCGGCCGCGGCATGGAGTCGGGCGCGCTCGCTCCTTGGCAGCGTGCCGTAGGCGACCTCGCGAATGAGAATGTGCCGGAACGTCTGGAGGCCGCGGCCGGTCGACCGGATCAGATCGCGGTCGAGGAGTGCCTCGACAGCGCCGTCGACCTGCGCCCCGGTCAATGACGGCTCGAGTGCCGGCAGGGCTCGCGGCTCGAAGGTCCGGCCCATGACGGCACCCAGCTGCACGACGCGACGCGCCATCGGGTCGAGCGCGTCGAGTCGGGCGAGGACCGTCGCCTGCACGTTATCGGGCAGGGAAGCGATCGCCGCTGGCACGGCCGCCGGATCCGGCACTGCGCCAAGGCGGTCGATCAGGGACCGGACGATCTCGCCGGCATAGAACGGGTTTCCCTCGGCTCGCTCGACGACGGCGTCGACGATCTCCGGGGTCGCGTCCGGGAGCAGGTCGGCGACAAGCTCCGCGACCGCCTGCGACGGCAGCGGATCGAGGGCAATCGAGACGGCGTTGCGGCGCCCCCCACCCCAGCTCGGCCGGCGATCGAGCAGCTCCGGTCGAGCCAGGGCGATCATCAGGATCGGCAGGTCGGCCCGCGGCTGGAGCATCGACTCGACCAGATCCAGGAGGCTGTCGCTCGACCAGTGCAGGTCTTCGATCACGAGGACCAGCGGCGATCGTTCGGCTGCGAGCTCGACGAAGCGGCGCCAGGCGGCGAAGAGCGCGATCCGATCGGCACTCTCAAGATCGCCGGCCCGATCGTCGCCGCCAACAGTTCCGCGGTGCGTTCCGCCTCTGCGTCGCCGGCATCTCGAAGCCACCCGGCGAGCGCCGGCCGGACGACGTCCGGCGTCGACGCGTCAGCGAGGCCGATGATCGAGAGCAGGATCGCGCGCATCGGCCAGTAGGTGAGCCGCTGCCCGTACGGCAGGCACTGCGCGGTCGCCACCAGGACCGACGGATCGAGATGGTCGAGGAACTCCTCCAGCAGCCGAGACTTCCCGACCCCGGCCGGGGCGACGATGCTGACCACGAACGGCCGCCGCTCATCGAAGGCGCGCCTCGCGGTCAGCTCCAGCTGCGCGAGGTCGGCCTCGCGACCGACGATCCGGCCCCGATGCCGCGCCCGGCTCCCGGCGTCGACGGCCGCCTCGAGCGCGTATGCCGACACCGGATTGGCCTTGCCCTTGGCCTCCACCGCGATCGGCGAGCCGAACGTGAACCGGTCGCCGGCGGCGCGGGCGGTCCGCTCCCCGACCAGGATCATCCACGGCTCGGCCGCCTGCTGGAGGCGAGCCGAGGTGTTCACCGGGTCGCCCGTGACCAGGAACTCCTGGGCATCCTGGTCGCGGGAGGCGATGACCTCGCCGCTGTTGACACCAAGCCGGATCGCCAGTCGATCGGCCAGGGCAGGGTCGGCGCGGACGCGGTCACGCAGCTCGAGGGCCGCGGAGAGCGCTCGCGCCGCGTCGTCGTCGTGGGCGATCGGCAATCCGAAGACGGCCATGATCGCATCGCCGATGAACTTCTCGACGCGTCCCCCGTGCCGCTCGACGGCATCACGGGCGATGGCGAACAGCCGGCCGAGGAGGGCACGAACGTCCTCCGGATCCAGGGATTCGCCAAGCGCTGTCGAACCGACGACATCGGCGAACAGGATTGTCACCAGCCGGCGCTCTTCCGTCACGACGTCAGGGTAGCGGCCCGCGCGCTCCCCACGGGTGTTTGGCTCCCGCGCAACGGCGTGTCGAGATGGGGCCGCGGATGCGCTGCTAGCCTCGCGCGATGCCCCGCTCGATCGCGATCGGAACCGCCCTCACGGTCGTGTCGGCCTTCGCCTTCGGGTCGGGTGCGCTCTTTGCCAAGCCGGTCTACGCCGAAGGCGTGGGCTGGCATGTGCTCCTCGCGTGGCGGTTCTTCATCGGCGCGGCACTGGCGTGGGGCTGGGTCCTCCTGAACGCCCGCTCGCGGGCCGCGCTCCGACGGATGAGCGGGCGAGCCATCGCCGTCGCAGTTGCCCTGGGCGTGCTGTACACGGGCAACTCGACGACCTACTTCGCGGGCCTCGAGTCGGTCTCCGCGTCACTGGCCGCGCTGATCGTCTACATCTATCCCGCGCTCGTCGCCGTGATCTCCCTGCAGATCGGGCAGCCACTCCAGGGCCGGCGGGCGTGGGGCGCGCTCGCCCTGGCGCTTGCCGGTGTCGCGCTCGCGGTCGGGAACATCGAATCAGGATCGGCGCCACGTGCGGCCGGCCTCATCCTCATCGCCCTGTCGCCCGTGATCTACTCGGTCTGGATCGTCCTCTCGGCCCGCCTCTCGGGCGAGGGCCGCACCGGCGTCGGTGCCGACGCAGACGCGCGGGTCGATCCGCTGGCGGCCGGCGCGGTGATGCTGTCGGCGACGGCGGCCACCTTCTGGATCAGCGCCCTCGCGCTCGGCCAGCCGGTCACGCCCGCCCAGATCCCCCAGGGTGCGTGGTTCGGCCTCGCCGGAGTTGGCGTGGTCTCGACATTCGTGGCCGTCCTCGCGTTCTACGCGGGCGCACATCGGATCGGTGCGGCGCGAGCCTCGATCGTGAGCACGGTCGAGCCGATCTGGACGATCGCCCTGGCGAGCCTGCTCTTCGGCGAGTCCCTCGGGCCGCTGCAGCTGCTCGGCGGCGCGATGATCCTGGTCGGCGTGGTCATCGCCCAGACCGGCGGCCGCCTGCGCGCGAACACCGGCCAGCTCCGAATCGCGGACGAGTGATCGCGGCGTAAGCGCCGGCCGTGGCCTTCGGTCGTCTAGTTTTTGCCCGTCGGTAAACGAAACTGTTGCGATCCTGCACTTAGATGGTGTGGCAGTGATGGCGCTGGCGGGCGATCTCGAGGACAGCTTCGATGCCCAGTACACCGTCCTGTTCACGGAGCTCACACGACTCTGCCGCGCCCTTGGCGCCGCGGATACATCCGAGGACATCGCCCAGGAGTCGTTGATCGAAGGACGCAGCCACCTCGATCAGCTCCGCGACTCAGATGCGCTGCGGGCGTGGCTCCGCGTCATCGCCGTGCGGCGAGTCACGCGCCAGCGAGCGCACATCAGGTCGACATCTGAGCACGAGCTTTCATACGTGCCGGTCGATGCAGAGCTGGGGATGGACGCGTCTGCCGCGGTGATGCGGCTACCGCAGCGGGAGCGCATTGCCGTCGTGCTCGTGCATGGCCTCGGCTATCGGCAGGAGGAGGCGGCGGAAATGCTGGGTATCACGCGCGGGACGATCGCGGCATCGCTCTGGAAGGCGCGCCGGAAGCTGGCCCGTGATCTCGCGCCCTACCGCCAGGGGCTGGAGCAATGAGGATCCCAGGTTGGGGCCATGTCACGGAATCGACGCTCGCGGAGCTGGCCGATGGTGGGACCGTTGCCGACCAGCTGTCGCCGTCTGAGCGACGGCATCTCGAAACTTGCGACCGTTGCCACGGGCTGCTCGAAGGCCATCGCCGGGCAGGCAGGCTGCTTGCTGCCCGGTGGGAGATGGTGCCGCTCGCCGTCGCCGCTGCCACGGCCGGCGCCCCGGTTCGGGTCATCCAACGCATGAGCACGGGACGAGGGTTTGCCGCCGGGCCCCTGACTACGCTGCAGCCCCGTCGTTCGAGCGTCGCTCTCCTTTCGCTTTTGGTCGTGCTGGGCCTCCTGTTGTGGAATGTCGGCGGCGGCCTGTTTGTCGGCGCACCCGTGGCGATCCCATCGCCGTCACCGACGGCACTGCTGACGCCTCCGCCAACCGGCGTGCCGGCCAGCGTACTGCTCCCGATCGCCACGCCCCGGACCTGGACGTTCTCGCCAGAGCACATTGCGATCGACTCGCTGGGACGGGTCTACACGACGGACTGCCTCCGGGGACGCATCTTTCGGGTGGGCGACCCGGGCGGGCCCGTGACGATCGCCGGTGGCGGCTTCGGTAGCTTCAGCGACGATGCCGGGCCTGCGACCAAAGCGCTCCTCGGCTGCCCATACGACCTCGCGTTCGATGCGGCGGGCAACCTCTTCTTGGCAGACACCGACAACAACCGGGTCCGGATGGTCGACGCGACCGGCCTGATCACTACGGTCGCCGGAAGCGGCCCGATCGGGTGGGGCCTGAGCCACCCAGCCGGCGATGGGGGACCTGCGACCGAGGCACGACTGGGCGGCCCGGCGGGGATCGCCTTTGACGCCGACGGCAACCTGTACATCTCCGACATGAATAACCACCGAATCCGTATGGTCGACCCGAGCGGAATCATCACCACGATCGCCGGCGACGGAGCCCGATTTCCACCTTTCGGAGGCGACGGAGGGCCAGCGATCGACGCGACGCTCGACACCCCTGAGGGCATCGCAATCGACGCGCAGGGCAACATCTATTTCGCCGATACCCGCAACAACCGCGTCCGCAAGATCGACAAAAGCGGGCGGATGAGCACGATTGCGGGAACCGGCCAGCTCGCGTCAGAGGGCGACGAAGGGCCCGCCGTCGACGCTTCCCTGGCGGCTCCACGCGCCGTCGCCGTGGACGCCGCGGGCAACGTCTATGTCAGTGAAGCGGTTTGGGACACGTGGGTGTCGGATCCGACGGCCGGGGAAGGCCTCGGCAACCGGGTTCGGCGGATCGACCCGCAGGGCATCATCCACGCATTCGCCGGCACCGGCGAAATCGGCTTCGCGGGCGACGGTGGGCCTGCGACCAAGGCGCAGCTCAATGGCGTCAATAGGAACTTCGGGCTCGCGGTCGACGCCGCCGGCAACGTCTACATCGCCGACACCAGGAACTATCGGATCCGCATCGTCGACCTGACCGGGACGATCAGGACCTTCGCGGACGGCTCGCACTGAATCCCTCGCGTGGACTCGCTTGCCTCGGGTGGAGCAGAGCAAAGATCGAACCAACCCGGCGCGCGGGGGCTCATCTAGGGTAGGCGTCCAAGTCGGACGCATCGCCGAAGGGAGTCGAGGGTGCAGGTTGCCCTCGTCGAGCGAGCGAGAGCCGGGGATGAGGAGGCGTTTGGCAGCCTGGCACGTGGGGCTGCGGATCGTCTTCTCGCGATCGCGTATCGGATCCTGCGCGACCTCGGGCTCGCCGAAGATGCCGTCCAGCAGACGTTGGTCCTTGCCTGGCGAGAGCTGCCGTCGCTGCGCGACGTCGATCGCTTCGACGCCTGGCTGCACCGGCTCCTGGTCAACGCCTGCTATCGGGAGGCTCGACGAGGCCGTCGATGGACGGCCAACGTTCGAGTCATTTCGATCGAAGAGCCCGCGGGCTCGAACGACTACATCTCGGTCGTCGAGCGTGACCAGCTGGAGCGGGGCTTCCGCCGGCTGCCGCCGGAGCAACGCGCGGTCTTCGTCCTCCACCACCACCTCGGACTGACCCACCGCGAGATCGCCGAGCAGCTCGGCATTCCGCTGGGCACGGTCAAGTCGAGGCTTCACTACGCCACCAACACGCTGCGGGCCGCCCTCGAGGCCGACCTGCGGCTGCCGACCGATACCTCACGGGAGCGTCTTGCATGACCACGAGTCGCGACTTCGATCGGATCGCCACGGCCTGGCTGGCCGAAGGCCCGAGCGAGCTGGCGGACCGGGTGCTCGACGACGCCCTCGCCGAGGTCCATCTGACCCATCAGCGGCGCGGCCGATTCGCGCCTTGGAGGTACCCCCCCATGAACGCCTTCTCACGAGTGGCTGCCGCGGTTCTCGTGGCTGCCCTCGCACTCGGCGGAGCGGTCTATCTGCTCGGCCGGAGCACCCCGAGCGTTGGCGGGCCCACGGCCCCGCCAAGCGTGTCGCCCTCGCCTCCGCCGGCGCCTCCGACCCAGCTGCCCGCATCTGCGCTGGTCCCGTTCACCTCGAAGGCGTACGGCTACACGATGAGCATCCCAGCCGGCTGGGGGGTCCGAGCCGCGACGCGAACGCTCAACGGCACCGAGGCGCCCTGGGACTACAGCGACGCGGTCGACAACGACGCGGTCGACAACATCGCACCTGGGGACCTCGATACTGCCGGCGTTCCGCTTGGCACCGTCCTGGTCGGCGCGAGTGGGTTGCCGCCGGACACGACCCTGGCGTCATGGACGAGCGGCACCGCGATCGCGATCTGCAGCACTCCGACCGCGCAGCGCGACATCACGCTCGATGGCGAGCCCGCGATCGTCAGCACCTTTGCCACCTGCCACAACTTGTTCCACCAGTGGGCCACGGTCCTCCACGGGGGCTGGGCCTGGCACATCGTCTGGCTCAACTACCAGGGCTCCGAAGGCGCGGACGTTGTCTTCTTCGAGCAGATCCTCGCGACCTTCCGGTTCGGCGAGGTGCCGGCGGCGAGTGCCGCCACGGCCAGTCCCGCGCCGTCCTGACGGCCAGAGTCAGTCGGGAAACGCCTCCGGGCCTCGCTCCGCGAGCTCGGAGGCTTCCTTTTCGTGGTCCTCCGACGGCAGCCATGAGTACGGGTAGCGGTCATCGTCGAGGTCGAGGGCCGCCTTGGTGAGCTGCAGCGGGTGGAACGTGTCGACCATCACCGCCAGCTCCTCGGTTCCCTCCTTGCCGATCGACGCCTCGACCGTGCCCGGGTGCGGGCCGTGCGGGATCCCGGCGGGATGGAGGGTGAATGACGCGATATCCACCCCGCGGCGGCTCATGAAATTGCCGGCGACGTAGTAGATGACCTCGTCGCTGTTGATGTTCGAATGGTTGTACGGCGCCGGGATCGACAGCGGGTGGTAGTCGAACTTGCGGGGCACGAACGAGCAGACGACGAAGTTGCGGGCCTGGAAGGTCTGGTGGACCGGCGGTGGCTGGTGGACCCGCCCGGTGATCGGCTGGAAGTCGCCGATGTTGAACCGGAAGGGCCACAGGTAGCCGTCCCACCCCACGACGTCGAACGGATGGTGGCGATAGTGGTAGGCGCTGATCCGGTCCGCCGAGCGGACGTGGATGACGAACTCGCCGGTATCGCTCCGCGGCAGTACGTCACCCGGAGCGTGGAGGTCGCGCTGCGAATAGGGCGAGTGCTCCAGGAGCTGGCCGTAGTCGTTGCGATAGCGCTTCGGCGGCTCGATCTCGGAGGGCGCCTCGAGGTACAGCATCCGCTGCGCTGAGCCGGGATCCGGGTCGAGCCGCCAGGTCGTACCGATCGGTAGCACGAGGTAGTCGCCGGGCCCGTACCGCAGCGGCCCGAAGACCGTGTCGCAGACGCCGCTGCCCTCGTGGACGAACAGCATCTCGTCGGCCGCGCCGTTTCGGTAGAACGTGTTCTCGGGCATGGCCTCGGCCGGCCGGACAATCCCGAAGACCACGTCACTGTTGAAGTACAGCGGCACGCGCCCGGTGATCGCGTCGCCCTTCGGCTCGACCGGGCCGGTCTTGGTCAGGTGGTGGCGGTGGACCTTCTCGGTCGCCGCTTCGAGCTTCACCTCGCGAACCGGCTCGATCTTGTGCGTTCGGGTCGGCGGGACAAGGTGGTAGAGCAGTGAGCTCCGGCCGGTAAAGCCCTCGACCCCGAACAGCTCCTCGGCGTAGAGCGCACCGTCGGCAGCCCGGTGCTGGGTATGGCGCTGACGTGGGACGGTGCCGTGGCGGACGTAGTACATGAATGGACTGGCCTCCGCTCGATGCGGAGGCCAGTCTACGGCGAGCCAACGTCAGGGAGTCACATCGCGTTTCTACGGGCTCTGCTTCTGCCAGGGATGGGCGATAAGCGCCGCAGTCCGATCGGCGCACGTGTCGGTCCCGACGAGGGTGAATGTGAGGCTCGTTCCGTCGACGACGTAGTGATAGGTCCCGCTCGATGGGGTTCCTTCCTGATTGGGGCACGCCGCGTCGGGCGCCAGCTGCACCTGGTCGCCGGCCAGGTAGACGCCCGGCCCGAGAGGGAAGCCGTCCTGCGGCGAGTCCGGATTGAAGAATGTGAAGGCCGTCCCTTCGATGACGATCTTCCAGGTTCCAACCGGGATCTGGTGGCCACCGGTGCCCTCCGAGATCTCCTTCGGGTCGTTGCCGGTGAAGACCGCCGTATAGGTGCCATCGATCGGGCCCGCGCTCGGCGCGGGCGACGAGGTCGGCGCCGGCGACAGGGTCGACGCGCCCGTCCCCGCCGGGCCGCAGGCCCCTAGCGATGCGATCAGAGCGCCGATCACGAGGATCGCCCGTGCTGGCGGCAGGGTGCGAGTGCTGGTCATGAGCTCGAACCTCCTGGCTGAAACCTGCCGGTGTTTCTGGCCCGAGAGTAGCGTCTACGGGACGACCGGGTCGAGGAGCCATCGCTGAAACCCCATTGAGGAACGTCTCGCCGGGGCGAGCCACCGTCAGGGCGTGACGACCTCGAGCGAATCGAGCATCGTCCGGGTTGCCTCCGACACTGAAGCAAACGCGGCGTCTTCGGCCATCACGACGATCGTGAGGTCGGGGCCGTCGAGCGGCAGCACGTAGAACTGGACCTGATTCCCGGGCACGACCCTCATGTTTCCCGTGTCCCAAGCAAACATGTCCGTTTGCTTCAGCCCGTTTTCTAGCTGGCCTTTCAGCGTTCCGCCCGACAGGCCGGCGATCTCGACCGGGACGCTGGCGCCGGTCCATTCGAAACTCGGGTGCGCGGCGAGCCAGCCGAGGAGATCTTCCGGCACGGGGAGTGCCTGATGCGTTGTCGGATCAACGACTCGGGAGACCCGACTGAACGCGACGAGGCTGATGTCGGCCCCGCGGTTCAGCGCGATCTCGTCGGAGTCGTCCGGAAAGTTGTTGCCCCAGCCCTCGCCCAGCGTGAAGTGCAGGGTCGGCTGAAACTCCGTCGTCGTGTAGTCGCCCGGCGGCAGCGACCCGGCGGTGAGCTTGTGAGGGCCAGACGCTGCGGGACTCGCCGTGGGCGCCGGCGTTGAAGTCGAGCCGGGCGTCGGGGCAGCCGCCCCGCCGGGGCCGCATGCCGCGACGAGGGCGATCACTCCGATGATGGCCAGGAGAACGGCCGGGGTACTCGACCTGGTGTTCATGAGCCTGGCTCCTCGGCTGCGGCAGCTTTCGGCCGCGTTACCAACTATGGAACCGGCTCAGCCCCGAACGTTCAATCAGCACGGCAGCCACGGATTGCCGCCTCCTCGGCGGTCAGGTCGAGGCAGGGCTCTCGACAGGGGTCGCGCTCTGCGCAGGGCTCGCGCTCGGCTCCGGGCTCGGCGGATCGAGTGCATCTTCGGGATGGACCTCGACGGTCGACAACATGGTTCGGAACAGCGGCCCGTCCGGATAGTTCACGCGATCCTCCATCTCGAAGACGTACGCGCGGGTCCCAACGAAGAGGAACGCCAGGGCAGTCAGGCCACAGGCGCTGGCCGCGACCCGGCCGGCTTGCCCTCCGATCAGGACCGACGCCATCTGATCCGGGCTCGGGACGCACTGTGGATTCTTCGGAGCGTCGGGGGCAGACCAGATCGCCAGGAACTCGATCTCCGACATCCCGGCTGGCAGGCGCAGCGACCAGCCCGAGAACGAGGGGTATCCGCAGGTGTTCTCCTCGTACGTGCAGGGCTTGGAATTGCTGAGGTCGCCTGCCATCACGTCGGCGCTGAGCTCGGTCAGGTATTGGTCCTTCCAGTTGTCGAGCGTCCAGAACCCTGTTGCGTGGGCTGCCTCCCAGACGTCGGGGTGGCGCACCGTGTAGCCGTAGCGTTCGGAGGTGAAGGTCACCCAGCCGGTCGTATCGAGCGGTGTCGGTGTCGGCGTCGCCATGACCGACGGGGTCGGGCCCATCCCGACGTTGGTCGTCGGCAGACGAAGGCCGATCCCAACGACGGCCACGATGGCGATCGCGGCGGCCATGGCCAGGCGAAGCGGTGCCACGAAGCGCGGACTGGGAAGCCGGAACCCGAGGTCTCGCGCCTGCGGCGTGGTCTGGATCGTCAGCAACGCTGCCCGGATCGGGGCGGCGGGAGCCTCGGTCGGGCCCTGCTCCAGGAATTGCCGCGCCGTCTGCTCGAAGCGTCGGTCTTCGTTCATGCCAGACGGACCTCCTCGATCGTGGCCACGGCATCCGCCTCGATCGCGGATCGCAACACCCGACTCGCGTTGTGGAGGCGGGATCTGGCCGTTCCGGCCGGGATGCCAAGCGTCTCGGCGACCTCGACGAGTGGCAGGCCGAGGTAGTGATGCAGGACGAACACGGCCCGGTGGTCGGGCGAGATGCGGCGAAACGCCCGTTCCATCTCGTCCCGGTCGGCCAGAGCGTCACTCGCGTCCGGCGTGGATGGCGTGAACGGGATGACGCGGACGGTCGCGGTCCAGCGCCCACGGCGCCGGGACTCCGCGTAGCAGGCATGGACGAGGATGCGCTGGCTCCAGGCCTCGAAGCGATCCGTATCGCGGAGGTCCGGGAGCTGCTGCCAGTTCGTCACCAGGGCGTTCTGAAGTGCGTCTTGGGCCAGGTCGGCATCGCGCAGGATGCGGTAGGCGACGGAGTACAGCCGGTCACTGATCTGACTCACGAGTGTCGTGAACGCGTCGCGGTCGCCCCGGCGCGCCCGCTCGACGAGCTCACGATCCACCACGACCCCTGTGTAGCGCTGCGCCTGGCTGGCGCGGGCATTGACTATGAGCCGCGCCGCAAGCGAAACGTTCAGTCGTCCCGGAAAAACGTCGATCGCACGTTCGGTGACCGTTCGCTGAACGTTTTCGGGCCATGGACCCCTCATACCAGTTGCCAAACAGGCACACGAAGTGGAAGGGGTCAGGACATGACCGGTATCGCAATTGTCCAGCGGCGTTTCAATGCGGCGATCCTCTTCGCCGCGATGCTCCTGCTCACGGCCGGGCTCGTGATCGGGTTTGCGCTCGCGCAGTTCATCTCGATCGGCAGCCTGGGCGGATCGACGACGGTCGACGGGCAGGGCGCGGTCGTGACCCAGGCGGGTCGCGGTGTCGGCCAGGGCCTCTCCCCGGACGACCGTCAGGCCCTGCGCGACAGCGGCCAGACGATCTCATCGAACCCCGGCTACGGCGGCCTTTCGCCGGACGCCCGCGACGAGCTCGCGCCGTGATCCGACCCTGAACATCCCTTCCTCAGATAGCCGCCCTGCCATTCCGGCGGGGCGGCTTTCTCATGACCGTCGCCCGCCAGCCCCGACGGACAAGCCGATCGGATTCAGGACCGGGCCGGCCGCTCGACGACGGGCGACCGCAGCTCGCCCAACCGTTCGATCGCCAGCACGACCTCGTCGCCGGGCTCGAGCCAGCGACCCAGGGTCTCGCCCTTGACCTCGAGGAGGCAGCCCGTCCCAACCGTGCCACTGCCCAGGATCTCGCCGGGCCGCAGGTGCACATCCGCCGATGCCCGGGCCAGCATCTGCCCGAACGAGAACTGGGCCGAGGCCCACGTGCCCCGCGAGACCTCGACGGCGCGGCCGTCGGCGGCGACAACGGTCGCCGTCATCGCCAGATCCGGGGCAAGCGTTCCGGACTTGCTCGCCTCCGCCAGCTCATCCGGCGTGACGATCCACGGCCCGATCGAAGTCGCGAAGTCCTTGCCCTTGGCCGGTCCGAGCCGGACCGCCGTCTCCTCACGCTGCAGATCGCGCGCCGACCAGTCGTTCACGATGAAATAGCCGCCGATCGCCTCCTCGGCGCGCTCCTCGGCCAGGTTGAAGGCGGGGGTGTCGACGATGGCGCCGACTTCGAGCTCGAAGTCGAGCTCGTTGCTCCCGCGGGGCGCCCACACCGGATCGCCGGGACCGCGGATCTCGGACGTGTTCGAGAAGTAGAAGATGGGCAGTCGGTACCACGCCTCCGGGATCTCGCCGCCGCGGCGCTCCCACATGGTCCGGACGTGGCCCTCGAAGGCGTAGAAATCGCGGAAGGCCGGCGGATACAGGATCGGCGGCCCGAAGGCGAGATCTGCCGCGGCGAGGATCGCCTCATCGTCTTCAGTGTCCGCCGGCCCGGTGATCGCCTGAAAGGCGTCGAGCAGCTCGCCGAGCGCCTCGATCCGGATCCCGCGCGCGAGCTGGTCGTCGAGGGTCCCGATCGGCTGCCGGAAAAGCATCGCGTTGTGGGCCCGTCCCGGGTCGCGCCCGACGAGCCGCCGTCGCGCCGGCTCGAGATCGAGCCAGTGGCCCGGGACGGCGGTCGCCGCTTCGCCGGTTCTGGCCGTCCCCCCGGGCGGCGGCGAGGCGAGGGCGACGGCGAGCCGCCACGGCGCACCGGCGGGGCCGTTGAGCTCGCGAACGTGGGCGACCTTCATCGGTCGCGAGTCTACGAGCCAACGGCCGTCTGAATCGCCGCTGCCGCCAAATCAGCGCGATCGGCGGTAGGTGCCGGTGAGCTTCGCCTCGGCGAGGATGTGGCCATCGGCCGCGGCGAGGACGTCCTCGGCCGAAGGGGCGCCGGTCAGCTCCAGGACGTCGTCCAGGGCAAGCAGCCGGAAGACGTAGCGGTGCTCCCCGCTCGGCGGGCAGGGTCCGCCGTATTCGGGCTGGCCGAAGCTGTTCGTGCCCTGGGCCGGGCCATCGGGCGACTCGGACACGCCCGCCGGCAGGCTGCCGCTCGCCGAGCCTCCCAGGTTGTAGGCGATCCAGTGCACGAACCCGCCAGCGTCGGGGTCGTCGACGATGATCACCACCGCATTCGTCTCCGCGGGCGCGCCGTTCCAGCTCAGCGGTGGCGACACGTTGTCGCCGTCGCAGGTGTAGCGAGCCGGGATCGGCGCACCGTCCTCGAAGGCGGCGCTCGTGAGCTCGAATCCGTCGGTCATCGCGTTCTCCTCGTCTGATGGCGGGCCGAGCGGCTCGCCGACACGGGCTTGAACCCTGCCGGCGCGGGCGCCGTCTCTGGCGCGGCCGGCGCCTCCGCCGAGGCCTCGACGTCGATGATCCGCATCACCGCGTTGATCAGTGCCAGATGGGTGAAGGCCTGCGGGAAGTTGCCCTGGTGGCGGCCGGACCGGGGATCGATCTCCTCGCCGTACAACCCGAGCGGCGAGGCGAACCCGAGCAGCTTCTCGCATAGCGCCCGGGCGCGCTCCAGCTCGCCGATCTCGACGAAGGCGGAGACCAGCCAGAACGAGCAGATCGTGAAGGCGCCCTCCTCGCCCGTCAGGCCGTCGTCGGTCTCCTCGACCTTGTAGCGGAGGACCAGGCCGTCGACCGTCAGCTCGTCGGCGATGGCCAGCACGGTCCGACGGATTCGATCGTCGTCGGGCGCCAGGAAGCCCAGCAGCGGCATCAGCAGGATCGAGGCGTCGAGGGCGGTCGAGCCATAGTGCTGGGTGAAGACGCCGCGGGCGTCGAGGGCGTTCGCGAGGATGTCTTCTTTGATCTCGTCGGCGGCGGCCTGCCAGCGCGCGACCAGCGCCTCGTCCTCCCGGAGCCGGGCCAGCCGCGCCCCGCGGTCGGCGGCGACCCAGCACATCAGCTTGGACGAGGTGAAATGCTGCGGCTCCCCTCGCACCTCCCAGATGCCCCGATCCGGCAGACGCCAGTTGGCCAGGGCCGCCTCGACCTGGCGGACCAGGATCGGCCACAGGCGCTCGTCGAGGTGATCGCGCGAGGTGGCGTGGCGGTAGACCGCGTCGAGGACCGCGCCCCAGACGTCGTGCTGGCGCTGGTCGTAGGCGCCATTGCCGATGCGGACCGGTCGAGCCCCTTCGTAGCCACTCAGATGCTCCAGGATCCGCTCCGGGAGGGCTCGCTCGCCGTCGATCCCGTACATGATCTGGAGGTCCGCCTCGCCGTCGGCCACGTCGGCGATGAAATGGAGATAGTCCATCGCCTCCCACTCGAACCCGAGGGTGTCGAGGCCCCACAGGGCGAACGTGGAGTCGCGGATCCACGAATAGCGGTAGTCCCAGTTGCGCTCGCCCCCGGGGGTCTCAGGGAGCGAGGTCGTGGCCGCGGCGACCAGCGCCCCGGTCGGCTCATACGTCAGCCCCTTGAGGGTCAGGGCCGAACGCTCGAGGTGGGACCTCCACGGGTGATCCGGAAACTCGCCACGGCCGAGCCAGTGCTGCCAGTGGTGGGCCGTCCAGACGAGCCGCTTGTAGGCATCCTTGGAGGTCCGTGGCGGTGGCGCGCCCTTCCACGACAGGGCGACGAAGCGAGTCTCGCCGGACTTGACGAGCGTCCGGCCGACGGCCCGGCTGTCCTCGAAACCGAGATTGATGTCGCTCGTCAGGACCAGCTCCAGATCGGACTCTGGCGCGGTGCACGCCAGCTGGTGGTAACCATCCTCCGAGAAGCGCCATGTGCCGCGCTGGAGCCCGTAGTCGAAGACCGGCTCGCAGTCGAGCGTCAGCTGCATCTCGCCGTTCACGCAGCGGATCATGCGAAGGAGGACGTGCTCGGCGTCGTAGTCGGTGGGCGCCCGGCGGTGGACCCGCGAGCGCTCCTGCTGGTGATGCCACGGACCGATCAGGAGCATGTCGCGGACGATGACCCAGCCGTCCCGGTTGCCCCAGCTCGTCTCGAGGATCATCGTGCCGGGCAGGTACCGCCGCGCCGCAGGGACCTGGACCTCGGCCGGGCCCAGGCGGAACCCCCCGGCTCCCCTGTCGAGGATGGCCCCGAAGACGCTGGGCGAATCCAGCCGCGGGAGGCACATCCACTCGACGTTGCCGGATGGCGCGACGAGCGCGGTGACCTCGCAATCGGAGAGGAACGCGTAGTCCCGAATGGGCGGGAACGGCGAACGGCCGATGGGCATGCCGACCTCCGGGCGAGCGCCGACAGTCTCGCACCCCCGGACGTTCGCGTCAGGGTCTCGAGATGCGCCTCAGGACGTCAGGCGCCGGAATGCCCAAAGCGTGGCGCCCTGGAGGACGATTCCGAGCGCTGCCGTGGCGGCGATGGCCTTGCCGATGACGTCACCCTCGAAGCCGACCGTCATGAGCGACCGCATCGCTTCGATCACGTAGCTGATCGGGTTCCAGGCGTTGACCGTCTGGAGCCAGTCCGGCATGAGCGCCACCGGCACAAAGGCGGTCGACATGAACGCGATCGGGAAGAACAGCAGTGCGAGCGTGCCGGTCGCCTGCTCGTTCTTCGTCAGCAGAGCCGGCAGCATCGACGTCCCGGCCCAGGCGACCCCGAAGGCGCCTCCGAGCAACACGATCGCCACGAAGCCAATCGGCCCGGTCACGACGTGGGCGCCGAGCAGGATCGCCAGCACCAGGATCGACGCGCCCATGAACGTCGACCCCACGAACACGTTGATCAGCTCGGCGGCGAGGATGGCGAAACGATTGATCGGGCTCGCCCGGAGCTTGTCGAGGTAGCCGTTGCGCCAGTCGATCAGGAGGCTCGCGCCGGACCAGGCGACGGCGAAGAAGACGGTGAACGTGACCTGACCTGGGGCCAGGTAGTCGAGGTAGCTGGAGTCGCCGTTGCCGCTGGCGGCAAAGCCCGGGAGCGACACGATGTCCTTGAACAGCTGACTGAAGACGAAGAGCTGGATGAGGGGGAACAGAATGGTCGAGATCAGGTTGGCCGGAACGCGGAACGTGCGACGCAGCGAGCGGACGCCGAGGAGCCGCGTCTCGAGGACGAAGGCGGTGGCTGCGGCCATCACCACCACCCCAGGTCGAGCGGGCGATCGGCTTCCTCGGCCCGGATGTGGCGGCCGGTGTAGCGCAGGAAGACGTCGTCGAGGGATGGCTCCCGCATGGTCAAGCCGGCCACCCGGATCCCATCCGCGTCGAGGCCCCGGAGGAGCGCCGGAACGGCCGCCTGCGCGCTCGCAACCGCGACCTCTACGCCCGACGCCGACAGCTCGACGCCGATGACGCCGTCGATCGGGCGAAGCCGCGCCAGGGCGCTCGCCTGGACGCCGGCGAGGGTCTCGGTGCCGTCGCCGTGGGCGAGTGCGATCTCGACCGAGTCTGCCCCGATCGAGCGCTTGAGCTCGACCGGCGTGCCTTCGACGGCGATCCTGCCGCCGTCCACGATGGCGAGGCGATCGCACAGCCGGTCGGCCTCTTCCATGTAGTGCGTGGTCAGGAACATCGTCGTGCCGTGCCGGTTGATGCGGGTCAGCTCCTCCCATAGCGCGCTGCGGCTCTGGGGATCGAGGCCCTCCGTGGGCTCGTCGAGGAACAGCACGGTCGGGCGATGAACCAGGGCGGTCGCAAGGTCGAGGCGGCGACGCATCCCGCCCGAGTACGTGCCCGCAAGCCGGTTCGACGCCGCGGTGAGGTTCATCAGCTCCAGCAGCTCGTCGACGCGCCGGCGGAGCTCAGCCGCGGGCACCCGATGAAGCCGGCCGATGAGCTCCAGGTTCTCGCGGCCGGTGAGCATGTTCTCGAGCGCGACGGTCTGCATCGCCAGCCCGATACGGCGCCGGACCTCCGAGGGATCGGCGAGGACGTCGATCCCAGCGACCGTCGCCCGTCCCGAAGTTGGCCGGGTCAGTGTCGCCAGGATTCGAATCGTGGTCGTCTTGCCGGCGCCGTTTGGGCCGAGGAAGCCGAAGAACTCTCCGGCCGCGACCCGGAACGTCACGCCGTCGACCGCCCGCACCGGGGCGCCACCGCGCGTCGCCGGATAGATCTTGACGAGGTCGTTGACCTCGACGATCGGTGGCGTTGCGGACGTCAACCTCAGAACGGGCGGAACATCATCAGCCACAGGATTACCAGGAACCCGCCGCCGCCGATGAGCAGCAGCAGCTCCGGGCGACGCGTGTCGAGCAGCGCCGCGAGCTCGGCCGCCGGGAGCGGGACCGGGTCGGGCTGATCCGGCTTGAGATCGCGGGTCCGCTGGCCGATCGCCCGCCGGACGTTGGCGAAGTAGGTGCCGCCGACGGGCGTCATCACGCCGCCGATGACGACGAGGAGCACGAGCGACACCCAGATCCAGGCGCGCCCGAAGGAGCCGAGGATGATGCCGGCGACGATCCCCGCGACGAGCAGCACGAGCAGCCCGACGGTCGCCGCTATGAGTGAGGCCGCCGAGATGTCCAGGAGCGCCCCGATGCGCGCCGGATCGCGCTCGCGACGGACCTGGAAGGCCATGAAGATCGAGACGCCGTGGCCCGCCGCGAAGACGAACGCCCCGCCAACGTGGAGGAACAGGATCCAGCCGATGTAGGGCGTGAGGTCCATCCCCTTCTCCTCTAGGTGCTCGCGGGCGGGGCAGTAGGGCTGTTCCATTCGCCGAGCCAGCGCCGCGCTCGCCAGGCGACCCAGATCGCGGCGGCGAACAGCACGAGCGCGTTCACCAGGTGGAGCGCCGCGATCCAGCTCGTCGAGTCCCTGAAGCTCGGCAGGATCGTCTGGACGATGTACAGGACGAGCAGGCCGAAGGCGATCCCGATCTCGCGGCGTGGCAGTCCGCTGAGCACCGCGGTGAGCAGGACGGCGAGGGCGATGAGCCCCACGACGGTGTAACCGAACTCGGCGTGGGTGCTGAAGTTCCCTGACCCGCCGAGATTCGAGATCGCGGCGCCGGCCAGGAAGACCTGGAAGACGATGCTCGCGACGAACAGCCAGGCGGCGACGAGGTACAGCCGTCGCGCAATCGATCGCATCGGATGTCCTCTTACTGAACCGAGATCGTGCCGTCCATCCCAGCCTCCTTGTGGCCGGGAATGGCGCAGTAGAACTCGAGCGTCCCGGCCGCTGTCGGCTTGATCGCGAGGGCGACGGTGGAGTTGCCAGGAATCTGGATGTGGATGTTGAGCGAGTCAATGTCGAACGAGTGGCCGAACGAGTCCTTGTTCTCGACAAACAGGCCGAGGACGTCCGAGGCGCCCATCGTGTACGTCGTCGGCGCGAACTTCGTGTTCTCCGCGATGAGGCTCGCCGTCGTCGTGGGGGTCTCCGCCAGGGTTCCCCCTCCGCCGCCGGCGGATGTGGCTGCCAGGTAGCCGGTTGCGGTGGCCCCGATGGTCAGGCCCGCGACCAGGGCGACCGCGAGGCCAGCCCGCGGCCCGCTCCGCGAGCCCATCGCCGGATTCCGCGCCTCCCGGAAGGCCGTGACCCCGAGCACGATGAGGACGATTGTCAGGACCGTGAGCGGGAATACGGCCGAGAACCCGATGTCGGCCGGATGGGTGAGCGGGTATGGCAGGAATGGCGCGTTCAGCAGCAGGAAGAGGATTGGCGGCACGAGCAGGACGAGCCACAGCCAGGGCCGATTCGGGGCGCTCTTCAGGAACGACGCCGCGGCCGCGCCGACGACGTAGACGGCGAGGAAGATCACGAACAGCGGGATGAATGCGGCGGCTTCCGGGCTCTCGCTTGCCGCTGGCAGGATGATCGAAACGAGCACATACGCGACCGTCGCGGCAAGGGCCCAATAGGTCCAGCCGAAGACGCGCATCGCGAAGGTACGTCCCATGTTTGTCGCCCCTCCCTGTGAGCCCGACGCGGGCTTGTCCGTGGATGTTTACCGCGCCGCTGTCCCGCCGTCTTGAGGCCGGCGTCCCGATTCGGTCCCGACCTCTTCGGCCGGCGCGAAGCCATTCTGGGCCACTAGGGCTGCCTGCACCGGTCCGGCTCCCGACGCCGCTCTCCGCCGAGGCCGGCCTCGCGCGCGCGAACGATGGCCTGGGCCCGATCGGCGACCTGGAGCTTGCTGAAGATGTTCGAGACGTGGTTCCGCACCGTCTTTGGCGAGAGGACGAGCCGCTCGGTGATCGTGGCGTTGTTCAAGCCCCTCGCGATGAGGTCGAGGATCTCCCGCTCGCGGTCCGTGAGCTCCGGGAAGGCCGAGGCTTCGACCGCCGGCCGGGCCGCAAAGAAGGCGACGAGCCGGCGCGCGATGGCCGGGCCGAAGATGGCCTCGCCGGATGCGACGCCACGGATGGCCCGAACGAGCTCGCCACGATCGGCGCCCTTGAGCAGGTAGCCGCGCGCGCCGGCCTTCAGCGCGCCGAAGACCTGGTCGTCGTCCTCGTACATCGACAGGACGAGGACCGCGATGTGCGGGCTTGTCGCGACGATGCGACGCGTCGCCTCGATGCCGTCGATGCCGGGCAGGTTCAGGTCCATCACGACGACATCGGGCTGCAGCTCGGCCGCCGCGGCAACAGCCTCCTCGCCGCTCCTGGCGCGACCGATGGCGACGACGCCGCCGACGGTGGCGAGCAGGGCCTCGAGGCCGGCGAGGAACGCCGGATGGTCGTCGGCCAGGAGGATCCGAACCGGCTCGGCCCCGACGTGACCGTCCATTGCCACGGGATCCATCACGCCGGCTGGCCGGCGACGGCGCCGTCCAGCGGCAGGCGGGCGAAGACGCGGGTCCCGCCACCGAGGATCGATTCGATGACGCAGGTGCCGCCGACCTCGGCAGCCCGCTCCCGCATGGACTCCAGTCCGATCCCCGGGCGAGCGCCCGCTACAAGCCCGACGCCGTCGTCCGTGACCTCGACCTCCAGGGCGTGGTCCCGTCCGCCACTCACCGCGTCGCGGCCGCCGATTCCCGCTTCCCGGGCCGTTGCCTCGGTGAGCTGGACACGGCACCGTTGGGCGCCGGCGTGCCGCGCCGCGTTCGTCATCGCCTCCACGGCGATGCGGTAGGCCGCGACCTCCACGGCGGCAGGGAGTTCCGGCAGGGGGCCCGGAGCGGCGACGTCGACGACGGGCGGCGGCCCGAGGCGGCCGGCTTGCGCCTCGAGCGCGCCGACGAGGCCGAGCTCGTCGAGAGCCGGCGGGCGGAGGGCGTCGACGAGCCGCCGGACATCGCCGACCGCGCCGTGGACCTCGCCACGCAGCTCTCCGAGGAGGCGCTGGGCGGCTGCTGGGTCGGTATTCACCAGGTCCGCTGCCACCTCGGCACGCATGCCGATCGCGGCGAGCGTCGGCCCGAGGCCGTCGTGGAGGTCCCGCCGGATCCGGCGCCGTTCCTCCTCGCGGGCTGCGACGAGCCGCTCGCGCGAGGCGATCAGGTCCAGCGTCAGGCGCAGCGCATGGACGGCTGCGCCGGCCTGTCGCGCGAGGGCCTCGAGCAGCGTTGTATCGGCCGCCGACAATGGCTCGGCCGCGGAGCGCGGCGCGACGAGCAGATCGCCCACTACCTCGGCGCCGGACATCAGCGGGACGGAGATCGGCTCCCATGGCGGTCGGACGCCATGCTCGATCATCCGCACTGCCGCGCCGGGCGGACCGAGCCGCAACGCCGCCCAGGGCAGGCGGAGCGACTCGGCAACGGTCCGAACGATCACGTTGGGCGCCTCTATTGGGTCGAGGGTCCCTTCCAGCCGCTGCCCCAGCCGCGCGAGAGCGCGGTACGGGTCGTCCCGGTCGCCGTACATGACGCGGTTCACGCCGCGCTGCAGGACGTCGCGGATCGGGAGGGCGACCACGGCGGCGATCCCCGTCGCCAGCAACGACGCGGGGAA